>JBKDRQ010000031.1:0-3433 GCA_046341135.1 Bacteroidota bacterium | reverse complement strand
TGGTTGTTTTTCCTCATGCTGAATTAAAAATTTATATGACAGCATTGCCTGATGTGCGCGCCGGGAGAAGATACAAGGAATTGCTTGCGGCAGGTAAAGAGGTTAGCTATCAGGATGTTTATAATAATTTAATGGACAGAGACAGGATAGATTCTACTCGTTCAGTTAGTCCTCTTCGAAAGGCTGATGATGCGATTGAAATTGATACCAGTCATATTACCAGAGAAGCGCAATTTGATAAGATATTGTCTCTCGCAACTGAGCGCATAAAAAAATAATTTAAAAAACTTGCATAATTAAAAATCCTTATATACATTTGTTCTAATCCCTCCTACGAATACCTTTTCAAATCCCCTATCCGTACCGAATCCTGATAAATCATTATTGTTGTTTTAGACAATGTTTATTTGTGTCACAACGACTCATATATACATCTAATATCCATAGAAATACTTTTTTTCTTAAGTCCTTTTGTCCTTTGATCCAAAAGTCGGATATAGAACCTGTCCCTATAGTTTAAAAAACTGTACTTTGTATGAAAGGAGCGAATTTTTTAAGGAAATACTTTGAAATGCTGGAAACATGTATTTTCTTTGCAATTCCTCTACCTATACAAACCAACCAGTTTCCATTATCTCTGATTCCTCTGAAGCCCCCAGCAAGCATTAGTATTTTACAGTGTTTTATCCACCTAAGGTAAAACTGTATTATTACTGTTGCTGCAAATCCTTAATTGATTTTTCAGGTATCCAATGAAAACGTATCAGATTTTTTAAAACCTCAAAAATTAAATTGTATGAAACGTTATTTTCTACTCCTAATCGGTTTACTGCTATTTGCAGCAAATTTTGTAACTGCGCAGTGTACGATCAGAAATCTTAAGACAGATATTGTATCATCAACGCCTAGCGGATCTCAGTGTAATGTTGTTTTTGACCTTACTTTTGACCTGCAGGTAAATCCAGGAAACAAAATTATTGTCGTTCAGGCATGGGATTCCATAAATTATCCTTACTACTGGGGCGCTTGTAATGATAAATTAAAGGCTCCTCAATCTGCAGATTTAAAAAATGGCACTACCGGTCCATTACCCTTCATTAATCTTGCATTTGATGCGACAACCTCAACTAAGTTTACATCCTACGTTCCGGATAATACCGTTCCTTTGACTTCTAGTTATTCCCTAGTTATTGGACCAGCTATCAACGGTTTCCAAACAATAACCTTAAAGAATGTTTCTGTAACTGCACCTACTTGCTCCGGTATTACCATGCTGACCGATATTTGGTCTAGCCAGGCAACCGGTTGGGGACCACACTGCGTTAACTGTAATAACAAATACGCTTTTAATTATCCTACTATATTTGGGACTCAGGGTTGCAATACTGTAGATAATCAAAATATAAGAGATTATGCTTTTTCAGTTACTAACAATAATACCAACCAAACAATAAGCTATCGATATAGCATATACAGAGATTCATTGGTGCCTCAGACTGATCCTAACTTTGGTGTATATGACCCATCAGATATACTCATTTTGTCTTCAACAATAGACAGCGTATTAGCTCCAGGCACCAAAGACACTTTCCCCCCTTCTTTATATATTAACAACACCGGACAGTTTATCAACCAAAAAATATTTGTTGTGGTTACAGTAAATGGGGTGGGTAATTCAGTAATTGAAACATGTGCTCAAACGGCTTGCGCACCACTTCCCGTTACCCTCAAACAATTCAATGCAAGACTTAAAAACAGTGAGGTATTACTTAACTGGGAAACGGCTGACGAACTCAACAATCAGGGTTTTGAAATTCAGCGTCGTTTAAGCGGAAGCAACAGTTATGAGAAAATTGGATTTGTAGAGGCAAAAGCTATTGCAGGCCTCGGTGCTTCTTATAGCTTTGCTGATGGTAATGCTCGCAATAGGGGTTCTGTAGCTTACCGCCTGGCTCAGGTTGACTTTGATGGTAAGAAAACATACAGTGATATACGTCTAGTAAATACAGGTTCCGGCAAGTCTCAAATGATTGTCTATCCCAACCCCAGCAAAGGCTCGGCCAGAGTATCTCTGCCAGTGCAGTCTGGTAAGGCAGATATTTCCCTAGAAGATTTTTCCGGAAAGACTATTCAACGCTGGAATGGTTACAATTCAAATACTTTACAATTAGATCAAATCCGTCCCGGTATTTATCTCATTCGTGTCCGCTTACAGGAAACAGGAGAACAAATGATTGAGCGTCTCATCGTTCAATAAAATATACAGCAATTCAGTTTTTGAGGTAAAACCTGATATCCACCTGAGGCCGTCATAGACGGCCTCTTTTTTTGCTTACCATAAACATCTTTCTGGCTAATTAAAGTCATTCCTTCGTGAATTGTCTTCTGATACTTTTGATTGTTTGTTTTTATTCATCACAAATAATTCAAATGTATCATGAAGAAAATTTACCTCTTTACATTTATTCTATTAATAATTTTATCAGTTAATAATGTATCAGCTCAGTGCGTAGTGAAAGACATTATTATTAAAGTTAATTCCACTACCACTGTTAACGGTTCATGTGTGCTTAATATAGATTTTACCTTTACCATGGAAAATAATGGAGGTAATAAATACATCTATATTCATTCCTGGCTGCAAAGTGAGTATCCTAATCCTTTTGGATGTCCAAATATATCGGGTAATCTGAAAGCGCCAACGGCTGATAGCCTGGCCTTGTCCCGCATTAATCTGGGCATTCATAATGATATTCATGCCGGCCATCCTCAACCTACATTGCTTACGACATATCCGCCCGATCCCACGGTGTCTTTCAATACGGCTACAGAATTGATCAGACAGGTATATCCTACAGGCGATAGTGCACGTTTTACCATAAAGGGAGTACAGGTTACGATACCAATGCTGTGCGGAGAAGTGGTATATATGACAGCAGATTTTTGGTCGAGTCAGGCGCAGAATAGTAGTGTGGTGCATTGTGTGTCCTGCAATAATGAATACATTATAGACCCCAGGGTCTTTGGCTCTGTTAATTGCGGTACCAGTACAAGAACCTATAATATTATCATCAGGTCCTCAGCTCCTCAGGTTATCAGTGGCAATTATAAAATTTATCTCGACAATCCCATAGAAGGGAATATTATCGGAAGCTTTGGTCCGGAAGATACACTGGTAGATCAGCAAAATTACCAAACATCATTGGGCTTGTATAATGAATACCTTGGCACTAATATGGAATATGAACCATACAGCAGTCAAAGTCCGGATGCCGACAGAAATCTATGGGCTCTGGTAGAAACAAATAATTATTCCAATAAAGTACTGGGGTATCTTGTAAACCCCTGCGCAGCCCTGCCTTTAGGGTTAACTTCCTTTGATATTAAGTATCAAGATAAAAAAACAGAAATGCAATGGCTGATTGCTGATGCT
>JBKDRQ010000030.1:0-6931 GCA_046341135.1 Bacteroidota bacterium | reverse complement strand
GTTTTAATACGATTAATAACGGGACCACCGTGCAAAATGCCACTTTAAATGTGACTGCCACACAGAATGGCTGTACTTCAGCAGCTAAATCAATCAGCATTATTGTAAATCCGCGTCCTCAAATCAGCGTAAACAGTCCTTCCATTTGCGCCGGCGATTCAGCAATCTTAAGTGTTATTGGTAATGCAGATACTTATACATGGAGTCCTACCACAGGATTAAAACCCGCAACAGGATCCACAATAAAAGCGTCGCCCTCCGTTACTACTACTTATACAGTTACTGCCGCTTTTACTGCAACAACTTGTCAGAATACGACACAGGGTACTGTAACCGTCAAAACTATTCCTGCAAAACCAACCATTACCTTCAATGGGAATCAACTGATATCGAGCAGCAGCACTGGTAATCAATGGTCTTTGAATGGTACAATAATTTCCGGAGAAACGAATCAATCAATAAATCCTTTGCAGAGTGGGTTGTATTCTGTTATTATAACAACCAACGGATGCAGCAGCCCATTATCTGATCCGTATAACTACATCGTAACAAGTCAGAATGAATTTTCTGAAAATGAATTCATAAAAATAAACCCGAATCAAATTAAGAATGATTTAGTGATCAACTTCAATTTTAACAATCTAAGAACACTTTTGAATTTGAAAATTTATGGGTCCAATGGCGAACTTTTAAAATCAATCCAGCACTTAAAATCTGGGCAGCAAATATTAACAAGCGGTTTACCAAAAGGCCAGCTGATATTATGGATTGAGCTCACCGAAACAAAAAGACGATTTATATATAAACTTATTAAAATCTAAACTGAAATCGTCATGTTTTGATCAGAAGAATATCCTTTAAAGAAATTTTAAAATCAAATTATAATGCATCCACATCAAACAAAATAATCACCGACTTTAAATGATTTTGTTGATGCATGTTTACTTCAAGCTGTTGGAGATACTGTTTGCACTCCTCAATAAGCTTCCTGTCTCTCGGAAGTTTCAATAATAGCTCCATGAGATATTGATTTCGTACTCTGTTTACGACAGGCTCTGAAGGACCAACGAGATAGCGTTGATAATTTTTACTAAGCCCTTTGTACAGAAAATGTATAGCCTCTGAAACAATGGATTTATCCTTATGCTTACAAACAATATGGATGAGCCTCGTATAAGGAGGATAATCAAATTGTTTTCTACCGGCTAACTCAAAATCATAAAAATCAGGGTAACTATGCGTTTTGACAAATTTCAATACAGGATGATTTGTTTGCCCTACCTGTACCAGCACTTTTCCGTCTGCATCTTTTCTTCCTGCTCTCCCGCTCACCTGCTCCATCAGCTGAAATGCTCTCTCATTCACCCGAAATCCTCCGAAATTCAGCAGACTGTCGGCATCTAGAATTCCTACTAGATTCACCTGTTCAAAATCCAAACCCTTTACCACCATCTGTGTACCCACCAGTATATCAATTTTGTGCTCTTCAAACTGCTGAATCAGCTGATCATGTGCGGTCTTACCGCTAACGGTATCATAATCCATTCTGGCAATACGTGCTTGAGGAAATAATTCCTGTAGCTGCTCCTCCACCCGCTCGGTTCCAAAATTGAATTTTTCAAAGTCGTGGCTACCACAAGCCTCGCAGGTGTGCATCACCGGATATACGGTTCCGCAATAATGACACTGTAATTTATTTTTAAACTTATGAAAAGTAAGGCTAACATCGCAATGTCTGCAATGAGGAACCCACCCACAAGCACTGCAAACATGATGCGGCGTATGCCCTCTTCTATTCTGAAATAAAATCACCTGACGTCCGGCATCAATAGATTGCTGAACGGCTTCATGCAATAAGGGCGAAACAACTACCTTCTCTCTTAATTGCTTGTACAATGGTCTGGTATCAATCAACGCTAACTCAGGTAATGCACCTGCTCCAAATCGCTCCTGCAATTCCACAAGGCCATACTTGTTATTCGTTGCCTGAAAGTAAGATTCGATCGAAGGAGTGCCGCTTCCCAATACAACTTTTGCTTTTAGCAATGAAGCATAATAGATCGCTGCATCTCTGGCATGATAGCGGGGAGCAGGTTGCTGTTGTTTGTAAGAAGGATCATGCTCCTCATCACAGATAATTAAGCATAATTCTTTAAAGGGTAGAAATAATGCACTACGTGCACCAAGAACCACACGCAATTTGCCTGTCTTAATATTGTTCCATATTTCCACTCTTTCATTCTGACTGAACTTGCTGTGATAAATACCGATATATCCGCCAAAATGTTTTTGCAGGCGACGAATAATCTGGGCAGTAAGGGCTATCTCCGGCAACAGATACAAAGCCTGTTTACCATTCTTTATCGCCTCCTCAATTAACTTAATATAGATCTGGGTTTTACCACTGCCGGTAACCCCATGCAGGAGACAAACCGTATGATGCTGCAAATTGTCATGAATCTGATCAAGCGCATCCTGCTGTTTTGGGGAAAGCGTAAAGTCAATATCTACTTTCAACGGCAATGACTTTAACCGGTCAACCGCTCTTTTATCAATCTGCAGAATTTCTTTTTCTACCAACCCCTTTAGCTGTGCATCAGACGCACCGCTTTTCTTGAGTAAGGCAGACTTAATTACATCTCCTTCCGTTTTTTGCAAGTGCAAATAAGCCAGCAATAACTCCATCTGCTTAGGTGCTCTGCCCCAGTTATTAAGGAGCGAACTTAGTTTATCCTCCGGTAAATAAACCGGATTTAAGGTAACATAGGTTTCTTTCTTAATGATATAGGTTTCCTTTAATGACTCCCATACATAACAAATTTGTTTGTCAATCAAGCGCTTCACAACGGGATAGACATGCGACATATCAAGTATCTGCTGTACTTCAGGAAGCTTCAGTTCTTTTCTGATCTGTAAAGCTTCTGCCACGAGATATTCTTCCTCATCGAGTGCAGTAAAATCATCACCTGCTTCTTCATTAAAAATTAAAACAGATTCGCTGCTGAGCTTAAAATGAGCGGGAAGTGCAGCAGCCATCACTTCACCTTCACTGCACATATAGTAAGCAGAGATCCAGGACCAAAGCTGCAGTTGTGCTTGATGTAAAATAGGATCCGTGTCCAGTACATTGATAATTTCCTTAGGATCAAAAGCCTCCGGCTTATTATGATGAATCGATTTAACGATGCCCGCATATCTTTTTTTTCTGAGCTCAACCTCTACTCGTACACCAGGCTGTATATTTTTTTTGAATGATGAAGGGATCATCCAGGTATAGGTGCGCGGCAATGCCAATGGGACTATTACATCCGCAAAAAGCATTTCTTTATCTGTCGGATTGGAAAAAATATCCGGCTCAGCTGTCTTCATGAAAAATAAAATTAGGAAGAAATGAAGCCTTAAAAAAAATTAGGCTTGTGGCTGAATCCACGAAGGCTGATATTGCCTGATTTTAGCTTCCATTAAATCGTATACTTTCTGCCTTAATAAGGCTACCTCTTCCAGGCTATATCCTGCAGGAGAAACTTCTTCGAGATAAACCGTACGTAATTTACCGGGCGTCAGCATGAGCAGATTTTTCCAGTGCAGGCGATCAACCGCATCCAGAAACAACAGGGGCTTAATGGGCGTTTGTGTTTCGATAGCTAAACGAAAAGCGCCGTCATAAAATCTGGATAAAGGTGCATTTGTTTCATTGAACGTACCCTCAGGTGCGATGTAAATCGAAATATTTTCACTTAAAATCTCCCTCAACTCATGCACACTTCTTGCGCGTGCTTCCGGACAGGAACGATCTACTGTTACGACGCCTGCATTATAGATAATTCCGAATAAAGGAATTTTTCCCACTTCTGCTTTTCCCAATCCTTTCAACGGTGTACGTACCGCTTTCAGCAGCTGAGGTATATCCATATATGAATTGTGATTGCTCACATAGATATAAGACTGATTTTTGCGAACTTTTTGCTCTACAATCCTTTTATGTCTTATACCAATCAAAAACAACCAGATGTCAGACCAGATATGCGCCAATTTCATTACCGCCAGACCTCTTTGTTTTTTATTAAAGGTGGCAATTAGTATAGCAACAGGCAACAAAACCAATAGCAGAAGCATGAACACTGCAATCCCGTAAAACGCATAAATTTTCTGAAACATATTGTAAAATGGGCGCAAAGATAGTTATTAAACGGATGCTGTATTATTTATGTCAAATCTATTGATCACATATAAGTCGTAGAGTTTTACTAATTTGCAAAAAAACAATATGCAACATCCGCTGGTAGGTATCATCATGGGAAGCGACAGCGATCTGCCTGTTATGCAGGGCGCGGTTGACATACTGAAAGAATTTGGAATTCCTTATGAAGTGACTGTTGTCTCAGCTCATCGTACTCCCCACCGCATGGTTGACTATGCCGAAAAAGCCTATTCCAGGGGACTTAAAGTTATTATTGCCGGCGCCGGAGGCGCCGCTCATTTACCCGGCATGATTGCCAGCATTACAACCCTCCCTGTAATCGGAGTGCCCGTAAAATCATCCAACTCCATCGACGGATGGGACAGTATCCTCTCTATTTTGCAAATGCCCAATGGTGTGCCGGTTGCTACCGTAGCCTTGAATGCATCAAAAAACGCCGGACTTTTAGCCGCGCAAATCATAGCAACAGCCAATCATGAAATCGCTGATAAGATGGCTGGATATAAGAAAATGCTGGCAGAAGAAGTAGGAGAAAAAATTGAGCGCATGAAAGCTTCCGGACTCAACAATCAATTTGATAAAGGGTAAGTAAGCACTGTCATTTTTTGATCAGGCACAGGAGTATGATTTAACAGCTGATGTATCCATTCTTTTCCCCACATAGCATAATACCATATCATACCCTCTCTTCTTTCCTGCAATGTCTGATCAGGGAAAAGACTCGCGCTTAATGTATTGATTTGCCTGACAGCGTCAGTAAATCTTCGTTTCTCCGCCCGTAATATTTTCTTTTCTAGGGCGATCATTTTTTTCTCTGATTGTTTCAGCAAAGCCGCCACATGTGCTTTAAGCGTGATGTCCGCATTAGCTGCTTTGTCTGCTATCTCATTAAAAATTTGCGTCAGTTGTTTTTGTTCTTTTTCAAGAGACAAATTCTTTTCTGAATGACGTTGAACATACATTTTCGACAGCTTGTCAGTATTTGAAAATATATCGGATTCATTAAAGCCCAGTTTCTCCCATTGCAATCTTTGTCGCTCATCCATCAGCATGAATGAACTGCGCAGCATAAGTGCCGGAAAAGAAATCTGATAATGATCGAATATTTTTTTCAATTGCAGCCAGTAAGACAATTCACCTGCTCCACCTATATATACCAGATTAGGCAAAATGCTTTCCTGAAGCAGCGGCCGTATGATTACATTGGGGCTAAAGCGATCAGGATGTTGTTGTAATTCCTGCAGCAACTCAGCTTGCGTGAAGCTGATGGATGTATTTAACACCTGATATTTGCCCTTATCTGCTTCTATTCTTTCGCGCAAATGATCTTTGAGATAAAACAAATTGATGGGTCTTGCATTCGCCTGCCATGCATGAGGATAGGGATAACCGGATTTAACTCCCTCGAGAATGGAATGAGCTGAATGATTCAGTAAATCATCTTCCATCACTCCTGCTAAAACTGACTTCACTTCCTTGCTGTCGGGGATAAATACCACTAACCCGAAAGATTCGAATAGCACATGCACCCATTCAAAAGTAGCAGCGGCGATGGTCTTACCTTCACTATAACAATGACGAAGCTGTTTAATGAGTACCTGTGCATGAGGCAGATATGACATCTGCTACTACAGCTGATCCAGGAGTTGAATTAACGCACGATCGACTTTCATTCTTCCAAAAGCACCGGTCTGTTGCGTATCCCATACATATTTTTTCCCGCGAACCGTAAAATGATTCAGCTCCATAAAATCAGCATCCTCCATACCCATATAGTAAACAGGAACAAAATGACAATCAGATATATGCTGATTACAGTAATCCGCCAATCGAATAGTATGCACAATCTTGTAAATAAAATACAAAGGACCGGTCAGCAAATTAGGCTGATGTGCTGTTGTGATTGTGTAGGTATTCTCTTGAGCAAGTTTTTGAATTGAATGCTGAACTTTTTCAGATACAGCAAGCTGTTGATATTGATGCTGATGATGTGCTACGAGTAATGGACGATTCGTTTCATTTTTTTTTCTTTCAGCAATCTTTTCCCTAATACCTTCTATAGATGGGAATGTACTTATGTAGGGAAGCAGCTCGTCTTTTTGATGGATATAATCAAGGATGATCTGCGGAAAATATCCCGTATCCCGATAATCTGTTTGATGACACCGCCACTGCATAAGTGGTAAAATTAACGAGAAATGGGGGTTGATGTAAATATTATCTTTGCAAAGCTAATTTTAAGCGATGCAAGATATTTCCTGGCTTTCAAGAACTAAACTATTAATAGGAGAAGAAATATTATTAACCCTTACCCGCAAACATGTGATGGTCGTAGGATTAGGCGGCGTAGGATCTTATGCTGCAGAATTCATTGCACGAAGCGGCGTAGGTAAGATGACGATTATTGACGGTGATGTAGTAGATCCTACCAATCGCAACCGTCATCTGCCGGCACTGTCTACAATTCATGGTCAGCCGAAAGCAAAGTTTATGGAAGAAAGATTGCTGGCCATTAATCCCGAACTGGAGTTGCATACCATAGAATCATTTGTGCAACCCGAAATGGTGCAAGAACAATTGTTGCGTCGGCCTGATTATGTAATAGATGCGATTGACAGCATTACTCCGAAAATCACCTTTATACGAATGGCTTATGAAAGCAAGATACCGATGGTTAGCAGTATGGGTGCCGGCGCGAAGCTGGATCCTACCCGATTGCAGGTGGTAGAT
>JBKDRQ010000029.1:0-5748 GCA_046341135.1 Bacteroidota bacterium | reverse complement strand
ATCAATATGTAGCCAATCAACTGAAGGAGAGTTTATTTGATTTACCTGAGTTTGATTTCAAAAAGATTGTTATCGCTTATGAGCCCATATGGGCTATTGGTACCGGTAAAACAGCCACAGCTGAACAGGCACAAGAAATGCACGCTTATTTGCGCAATACAATTGCTGAAAAATATGGTGAGGAAATTGCTCAATCGACTTCAATTTTATATGGGGGAAGTGTGAAGGGTGCCAATGCCAAAGAAATTTTCGGTCAGCCTGATGTGGATGGCGGATTAGTAGGAGGAGCTTCACTTAAAGCCGAAGAGTTTTTGCAGGTGATTGCGGGGTTGAAGTAAGGAAAGTTGTCCGTTGTCAGTTATCTGTTCTCAGTTGTAGGTCTGTATCAGACAACCGACAACCAACAACCCTCAACTTTAATGGTTTTGCCCTTTGACCTTTGATTTATTTCTTCCATTCCCACTTTGCCCTTTCTATACGGTCATTGATAGCGAGTCCTAATCCTTCTTGGGGTGCATATTCTGCAAGGATGAAATCGGCATTTTGCTGATCTGCAGCTCTGAGTATTTTGAACAGATTACGGGCGGCTTCTTGTATATTATTATGGGGAGTTAAGATATACTGGAGATCTTTTGGATATCCCGGGTAGTATTCTTTGTATTTTATCAGAATTGCTTTTTTATTCGGGAACTGATTAATTAACTCTTCAATCCCCCCGGCATGCAGCGGGGTCGTTGTTGCATAATGACTCTTCAGCATGCCGGGGGTGGCAGGGTTCTCGGCAGTGGTAGACAAACTAATCACTTCCTGTTCCAACACCTGCGCTCTTGCTTCCTTACTGATGCCGCCCGCTCTGTATATAACGGCTTTCCCTGATTCGTCCCAGCCAATAATGGTTGATTCAAGTCCTACTTCACAGCTGCCTCCATCCAGGATATATGGAATCTTCCCTTCTAACCCGTCTTTTACATGTTCTGCAGTTGTTGGGCTTACATACCCCGAAGGATTGGCACTGGGAGCCGCTAAAGGAAAATCAAGTTTGTTCAATAATTCAAGCGTGAGGGGATGAGCAGGTACACGAATGGCAACTTTCGAGTGACCGGCAGTTACCAGATCCGGTATCTTTTCGTTCTTATCGAGCAATAAGGTTAAAGGACCAGGCCAAAATGCCTTTGCCAGCTTTTCTGCATCAGGAGGGATGTTTTTCACCCATTTTTTTACAGCATCAAAGGTGTCTACATGTATGATGAGGGGATTAAATTGCGGACGGTTTTTCACTTCATAAATTTTCAATACGGCCTCTTCGTTCAATGCATTGGCAGCAAGTCCATATACAGTTTCGGTGGGTATCGCAACAATCTCACCATCCTCTAGCAGGTGTTTAACTGAGTTAAGATCAATTCCAGTATGAGTAGAAATATTCATTTACATATAATTGATTACTGCGTGGGAATATTATTTTTTCAATTTAATTTCATTAAATACGAACTGATACATCTTTTGAGCAATTGTATTTTTTACTACCCAGATCATCCAGGCAAAATAAACAATAATTGACCCCGTGATAATTATTATTAATTCTATGATTGAATTTATTTCAAGATATTTTACTCCTTTAATAAACATTATAATCAGGAGACATCCGGCAATTATTTGAATAAGTGTCTTTTTTTCAGGAATTATGTATGATTTGTATAATCTGAATGTATAAAAAAAAGCTGATAATAAAATTATTAATTCGCTTAACATTAACGCTATTGATGCTCCTCTTGCGCCAAAGTGAAATGAAAAAAAACCTGAAGAAAAAATAAAAAATATACAACCTGTCAAATAAATCCAAAACACAAGGCGATCTTTATTGTGTGTTAGTAATATTTGCCTGTTCAGGAAGAGTTCAAATGAGTAAATTACAGGGAATAATGACAAAATCTTAAGATTGTCGGATATAGGAAAAAAGGCAGACCCAAAATATAATGAAGTGATATCTTCTGCTGCCCAAAAAACTCCTATTGTCATCGGTATCGACAACAGAAAAATTAATGATATTGATTGTCTTAAATTATAATTTAATCTATCATTATTCCCTTTTTCAATAAAAGTAATTGTTGTAGGGAATAGAACAAGAAATATGTCAGAAATCAAGGTTGAGCTTAGTCGTACAATTTTGATTGAAAAAAAATAATAACCTGCTTCAGCTTCATTACTCATAATTCGTAGAATAGGAGTGTCTAGCATTAGTAAAATGCTATATGCTACGTTGATCCCATTTAATAATATTAAATTTTTAATATGTTGTCTTAAGTTAATTTCATTGAAGCGAATTTTAACGCTCGTAAATAAAACAAATAAATTACTAATAATAATCAGCAGGTAGGATGCTGATGTAATTGAATAATATATATAGGCGTCATTGGTGTCTTTAACAAAATAAAAGATGGATATGGCACCTAGTATTCTAATTAGGATTGATCTTATGGCTATATATTTAAATCTCTTTTTGCCCCAAAAATACCATTCGCTATAGAATGCATTAGTTAAAAGAAGGATGGCAGATAATGTATAAAGTCTTATGTCATTGATTTTATCCCATAAATAATAGGTGCTGATAGCGTAACAAATAAAGGTGCAAGCGGTAAATAAAATCTGTAATAATAAAAGTTCGGAAACAAGCTTGTTTATTTTAGCAGGGTCATTTTCTGCTTTCGAAATTTCTCTAATGCCGTAAGTTATTATTCCAAATTCAGCAATTCCTATAAAAAATAATGTATATGAGTCTACAAATCCAACAAGTCCGATACTTTGCGGGTCAAGTACACGAGATATATAAGGTATTGTAATTAATGGAAATAAGACCTGGCTTAAGGATAAAAAGAAATTATATGTTAGATGCTTCGAAATGCTCATTGTCTAAATTTCAAATTTACTACTTAAGCGATAAAATATACTGCATATAATGAGTAATTATTTTAACTTTAGGGTATAAATGTTTTTTATAAGTTAAATGAATGTAGGTATTTACGAATTAGAACATTTCGAATCTGTTTATCCTCTTATTCGTCTTTATGATGAAAGAAGTAATGTAATATTTCTTTTTGTTTCGCCTCTTGTTTATAACGCACTATATCCAAAACTTACCGATTCATCTGCCGATATCAAATGGGTGGTTAAGTCTGATAACCAGCGTATAAGATCCTTTTTGTTTAAAATATTCTTTCAGTCAAAAAAAATTAAACTAGATAAAATATTTTTACATACTGTTTCAAATAATCATATTTTCTTTGTTTTTTTTATTTTACTTTGGAGTGATCCCAAAAAAATTTACATAACAATACATGAGGTCAGAGATTTTTTATTCCCTAGATTATCATTTAATCCCAAAAAGATTATTTACTATTTAGGGAAACGAATGCTTTATTTTATATCTCATCATTTTGTTACAATCTCTGAGTCAACACATAACTTCCTAAAAAAAACTATTAGAAATAACATTTCTACATACTGGATACCTGGCGGGATCTTTGAAGAAAAGTTTTACCATATGCCTGATAATCCTTCTTCTTGTATTAGATTGGTTGTGCCGGGATCTCTAGATTATAATCGTAGAAACTATAATGATGTTTTTGATTTTTTACTTAAAGCCAAGGAAGTTAATTTGCCAGTGGAAGTGTATTTGTTAGGTGGATACCTTGATAAGGAAGGCTACAGTATAATCCAAAAATGCCAAGCATTGTCAATTGATTATCCTCATCTTTTTTTCTATGATTGCGAATTTATTTCTTTTGATCTCTTTGAAGAAATAATGCACAAAGCCCATTTTATTTGGGCTCCATCTGCATCATATACAATGAGTATAAATGGTGTTGAAGAAATATACGGGATTAGTAAAGTAAGTGGTAATATATTTGATGCAATACGTTATGCACGTCCAATTATTATTCCTGATACACTAAATATCGATAGTTTTCAGCATTTATCTGCATTTAAATATAAAAATGTAAATGATATTGTTTCATTACTTATGGATATTGTACATGAACCAAATAGTTACAAGATATGGGTTGATAAATCTTTAGAAGTTTCAGGATATTACACAATTAAAAATTTACGAATTCGGATTTTTTCAGAAAACCACCACCATTAATATAAATATTAATTTGTGCAAAATTTCATTTTATTAATAACTCCACCGTTCACACAACTCAATACACCTTATCCGGCTACTGCCTACCTGAAAGGTTTTTTGAATACTAAAAATATACCATCCTGTCAGTGTGATCTTGGAATTGAAGTGATTCTTGAGATTTTTTCTTCAGCTGGTTTACGTAATATGTTTCAGCATGCTTTAATTTCTAATGAGGCATCTGAAAATATCCAAAGAATATACGCCTTACGCGAATCCTATATTTATAATACAGATGATGTAATTGCTTTTCTACAGGGCAAGAATCCCACGATAGCTTATCAGATTGCATCCAGAAATTTACTGCCCGAAGCCTCCAGATTTCAAAACTATTCCGATGAGGCATTTGGCACAATGGGTATTCAGGATAAGGCCAGGTATATTGCAACGCTTTTCCTGGAAGATCTGTCTGATTTTATTAATGAATGTGTGGATGAACATTTTGGATTCAGCAGATATGCTGAACGATTGGGCAGATGCGCCAACCAATTCGATGAACTATATGATGCATTGTGTCAGCCGCTTTCATTTATTGATCAGATATTGGTTAAAATTTTATCAAGTCATATTCAATCAAAATCACCTCATTTTATTGCTATATCTGTTCCCTTTCCCGGCAATTTATTTGCTGCCTTCCGTATTGCTCACTGGGTAAAGAAAAACCATCCGCATATTAAAGTAGCGATGGGAGGTGGGTTCCCCAATACAGAATTACGTTCACTCAAAGATCCAAGAGTATTTGAATTTTTTGACTTTATCACCTTAGATGATGGAGAAGCACCGATGGAACAATTGCTTAAATATGTAAATGGAGCTATCTCCTCAGATGAACTCAAACGTACTTATCTGCTTCAGGATGGTATAGTAACGTATATCAACAATAGTATCTGTAAAGATTACAAACAATCGGATGTTGGTACACCTGATTACAGTGATTTATTATTAGATAAATACGTATCAGCTATTGATGTT
Organism: Bacteroidota bacterium; assembly: GCA_046341135.1. Lineage (GTDB taxonomy): Bacteria > Bacteroidota > Bacteroidia > Chitinophagales > Chitinophagaceae > Lacibacter. Next base: position 596 of record JBKDRQ010000029.1, on the reverse strand, counting down.
GTCAATCCGATGCACAGCTTATGGAGCAACGGCCGATGGAATAAACTAACTATGGCACATGGTTGCTATTGGGGTAAATGCACCTTCTGTGATATTTCACTGGATTATATCCAGCGCTATGAACCTTTGACAGCTCATTTATTGTGCGACAGGATGGAGGCCATCATGAAACAAACGGGAACGAATGGTTTTCATTTTGTTGATGAAGCGGCGCCACCTTCGCTTATGCGTGCATTAGCGCTGGAAATTATCAAAAGAAAAATGGTAGTCAGCTGGTGGACGAATATCCGCTTTGAAAAAAGTTTCACGCGCGATTTATGTTTGCTTTTAAAAGCCAGCGGTTGTATTGCCGTGAGTGGCGGACTTGAAGTTGCCAGTAATCGGTTATTGACATTAATTGATAAAGGTGTTACGGTTGAACAAGTGGCTAAAGTCAATAGAAACTTCACGCAGGCGGGCATCATGGTGCATGCCTATCTAATGTATGGTTTCCCTACGCAAACCGATCAGGAAACCATAGACTCACTGGAGATGGTACGACAGTTGTTCAAGGCAGGTGTATTACAGTCGGCCTACTGGCATCAGTTTGCCATGAC
>JBKDRQ010000028.1:0-3600 GCA_046341135.1 Bacteroidota bacterium | reverse complement strand
GTAATATAGCATAATCTTTTCCTTCTTCTACTTCATGAATCATCAATGCAGCTGGCTGTGCTATGATGTTCCCGTCATGATCAAAATTCTTATCATCAAAAGGCACAAACTCTAAAAAAATATGCTCGTTGGTTACCAGTCGCATACCTGTTGCATTCTGTTTGTCCTGGTAGGCAATAAATCCTTCACTCGCCAGATAGGTTTCAATATAAATCAGCGGTTTGCCCAATAATTTTTCAAACCCGTGTTTATAAGGCTCAAAAGAAACTCCGCCATGAACAAAAAATGCCAAATTAGGCCAAATCTCATGGATATTATTAAGCTTGTAACGTTCAATAATCATTTCCATACACATCTGAATCCAGGCCGGCACACCTACTACAAAGCCAATATCCCATGTGGGAGCCTGCTCCACAATGATGTCCAGTTTTTTATTCCAGTCTTTTGTTCGGGCAATTTCTTTTCCCGGTTTGTAAAAGGGTGAAAACCAGAAGGGAACTTTTTTCGCTGTAATGCCACTCAGATCTCCTGAATAATAACCCGGTCCCTTTTGCAGGTCGGTACTTCCGCCCAGCATCAGCCATCCTTTACCTAAGCTTTTTACAGGCAGATTATCATAATTGCGCAGACTTAATAGTTGCTTGATCATGGTGATCCTATTGCCCTGCATTAATTCTTTGGTGATAGGAATATACTTGCTGGCAGACTCACTGGTACCTGAACTCAGCGCAAAGAATTGAATCTTGCCGGGCCAGCAAACATCCGTATGTCCTTCAAGCGTAAGACGCCACCATTCATTATAAATTTTATTATAATCAAAAACCGGAACCATCTCCTGAAATTTTTTCCCGGGATGACGGCTGTTTAATATTTCATCAAACCGATACTGCTGACCAAAAGAAGTGTACTTAGCCTTCTTAAGAATTTTTTTGAGCACATTGATTTGCTGTCGCTTCGGAGAGTTTACCGGCAGCTTCAGTGCGCGGGATAAAGATTTAGGAAGATGGAATTCTATGAGCGACATATAATATTTTCTTCGTAAGAATGACAAAAATAGGACTAAGGCTGTTAGGAAACACCTAAATATTTATAATGTCGGAAGATGAGCATCAAATCATTGAGCGGTTCATATTCCTGCGCATACCATCCGTTAGCCTGATTCTGTGCTTCCTTGCTGAGTTGATTTTGACTAACCGGAATACCGGATGGGCTGAGTACGGCAGCGGGTAAATGAGGAAAATGATCTGTTTCTCTACCCGTGTAACCTACCCATGTTTTTCTTCCGATGATGATCTTAAAGATATTTTTTAATAATTCAGATGGATGAGGATTCATAATAAAATGAACAGGAAAAAAAATCAGCATTAAAAAAGCTGTTGTAACGTCTGTCAGTCTTTTCTGGCGTCGGTAAACGGGAAGGGATAACCGATATTGTAATCCTCCGATTACTTCTCCGGAGTAGAATTTAGAATCGCTGCCAATAATTGAACGACTGCCATTTGCATGAATCCTCAGTTTGATGTTTTTAGGCATCTGTTGATAATACTCAATTATTTTTTTATAATCCAGCAAAGTACTTTCACAAAATATCAATTCTTTTACCGGTGTGCCCTGTACAATGTGATGTATTTCTGAGATACTTCCCAATGTGCCAGATTCATCATAAGGACTGATAATCCCCTTCACAGGAGATGTGTTGCTGTGAAGTAATGTCAGTGAATGTATTGAGGCAGCATCTTCTTTGGTACCTACTACCAGACTATACACCTCTTTCTCTGCTGCGGCCGGCTCAATAATGTTGATGTATAACAGAAACTGCCGCCACAATCCCAAAGTCCCAATGCTTAATAAAGAACCCAGCAGCACGATGCCTCTGGAAAAACGGATATTTTCAGGTAATAATGAATAAACGGCTAGCAAGATCAGCAACATACTGATGCCTGAGTTCCATAGATCCTTAAATCTAAATTTCTTTTGATATAAACCAGTGTAATAACTTACTGCTAAGAATAGCATTGCAAAACCTGTAAACGAACTATAAATAAGTAAGAGATTATAAGATATTGTTCGTTTTACATATTCTATCCATATTTCTTTTGCCAGCCAGAACATCACCCATATTAAAATGCCATCCAGAATAGGGAGTCCTGTTTTTTTTATGGTTTGTTTAAACAGGCTAATCAAAGCTCTGAACCAAATAGCAGTTCTGATGATCACATTAAATATTCCTGCTCTCGAAGAAGAATAATGTTTTTGTACAAACTGACTCATAGCCAGATAGAACATACGTACGTAGTTGAGTGATCCTTTTTTTGTGCTTTCTCCTTTGAAATGAAGGATCGAAGTTTCACCGACATAATAATTTTTATAGAATGCGCCTGTATCAGTATTTCTTGTCGTCTGAATACGATAGCTTAAGTCAACATCTTCACCATACATAAAGAATTGTTCATCGAATCCTCCGGTTATGTCCAGTACCTTTTTCAGAATAATCATAAAGGCTCCTGCCAGTACTTCCACCTGATGATTTTGATGTTCATCTAAATATCCTAAATGATATTGCCCAAAGGTTTTGGTGTGAGGGAACAATCGGGTTAGTCCACTCAGTTTAAAGAAAGAAATCATAGGTGTTGGGAAAGACCGTTTACTTTCCGGCAAAAAGCCCCCTTTCCCGTCTAGCATACGCACACCTATTGCGCCGGCATCGGGGTATTTATTGAAAAAATTGAAACATTTCACAAAACAATCTTCCGCAATGATGGTGTCCGGATTGAGAAAAAGGATGAATTCTCCTTTGGCTCATTGTAAAGCCTGATTATTGGCTTTTGAAAAGCCGTTGTTTTCATTATTCCATATAAAATTTACATAGGGAAAAAGCGGCTCCAGATAATTTCTGCTTCCGTCAGATGATGCATTGTCTACAACCCATATCTCCCCGTCTATACCTGACATGGCTTTTTGAACGGTATGCAAACACTGTTCTAAAAAAAACCGGACATTATAATTGACAATGATTACAGATAATTTCATTGGAGGGGTCTGCTCAAAATCTTACTGCAAAATAAGTCAACCCAATGTGCATTCCTATTTTTTCTTTCATGCATACTTGACAAGCATATTTTATCTTTGCGTATGATTTTACAGGTAATGCAGGAAGCTGCGGAAGCCGGAGCCGTGCAACTCAGGAAGTTTTTCGGGCAGTCTTACCAGATTTCCAATAAGGAAGGATTGAATAATTTAGTTACAGAGGCCGATCACGCATCAGAAAAGGCTATTGTTGATGTTATTCATAGTAATTTCCCCGACCATTCTGTTTTATGCGAAGAAGGCGGGAGTATGCAAGACGGGGGTACAGTTAAATGGATTATTGATCCCATTGATTGTACCATAAATTTTGCCAATAATATCCCAATTTGCTGTGTCAGTATCGGTGTGGAAAAAGAAGGGATTATGATTGCAGGAATTGTGTTTAATCAGTTTATGAATGAATTGTTTGTAGCGGAAAAAGGGAAAGGAGCTACGTTAAATGGACAAAAAATTCAGGTAAGTCAGCAAGCAAAGGTGGAGAAATCATGTCTGGTGACGGGTTTTCCATATACC
>JBKDRQ010000027.1:0-3289 GCA_046341135.1 Bacteroidota bacterium | reverse complement strand
CAGGTAACCCATTTCTCTTTCTGGAATTGTGATGCCCCTTTTCCTCTTGTTGATATTTGTCTCAAGTTGGTGGATAGCTCAAGTGGAAAGTCGTTAAATAATGTTGGGGTACGTATTGTTCGTCCAAATGGCTCTGCGGCTTTTAGTCGTACAGATACTGCCGGAATTGTTTGCGGTAAGGTACCCAGAAATGAAGTTTTAAAGTTAGAAGTACTCAATCCTTGTAATCAGGCAAGTACATCTTATAATATTGGGCCCTTCAGCTCTAATGCAAGCATTGGAGCTATCAAAGTTGCTACGCCAGCGTTATTTAGAATAGTGTTTAAGGGTACAGTGAAAAGTTGTGATAGTCTCTCCGTTGCCAGTGGTTTAGTTCGGATTTATGGAGGTAATTGTCAGACTTATACGGCTAATGTAGTTAATGGGGTATATGAACTTGCAATTATTAAATGTGGGAATGAAGCTGTTAATTATTCAGTTACCGCTATCGATTTCAATGCCGTTCAGCAAAATATTCCTATAATGGTTACCGCAACTAATGGTGTAGTTAATATTCCTGTTATCTACGCATGCGGCATTTCTAGTGCACAGTTTATTGAGATTCTGATTGATGGGTCACCTTACAACATTGTATCTCCTCCGGATCGTATTTATGTCAATGATATTGATACGGCTACAAATAGTGTGCCGAATGATTGTTTTGTTGGCGGAGGAAGTTCTGGCAATACGGGCAGTACTTCTAAAAATATTAATTTTTCATTTATTCATAACAGAGCCGTTGCGAACAATCTTCCGCTGAGCAGTTGCTTTATTAACCTCTCTCAAATACTTATTTCTGAACAAATTCTTACGCCTAATCCAACCATTAATCTAACAAAATATGGTTCCTCACCAGGGTCTTTAATTGAGGGGAATTTTGAAATTAGCATGAGATTTCGGGATACTTTATCTAGAAGCGTAAGGTGTAATTTTAGGGTGATTAAGTAATATGTTTAATGAGCAGTGTTCGGAATAAATTAAAACCCTCTTCGGAGGGTTTTTTAGTAGCGAGGATGGGAGAATTATCTAACCGGGTTGTGAAGGATTTGGTGAGTTTTTTATAAATATGTAAAATAAAAAACTTTAAAAGTGTAAAATGAAAATGTCAAAAAAAGTAAAGTAGGATAGGGAATATTTATACATTTATTGTATTTAAATGCTAGTTTTGTATAAATTATGATATTAAGGGAGATTAGAAAAATATTGAAAGAATATGCCGATTCATTTCGGTCTGTATTATTAGTAGGTCCCAGGCAATCCGGCAAGACCACGCTGGCGAAATATTGCTTTCCCAAGAAACCTTATGTGTCATTGGAAAATATGGATGAGCGTGCATTGGCAATAGAGGATCCAAGGGCTTTTTTAAACCGCTTTCCCAAAGGTGCCATTCTGGATGAAGTGCAGCGTGCTCCCATTCTACTTAATTACTTACAGGAAGTGCTGGATCATACTAATCAAGACGGATTATTTATTTTGACAGGTAGTAATAACATTCTGTTGCAGGAAACGATTTCACAAACATTGGCCGGAAGAATAGGAGTGCTTGATCTATTGCCCCTAAGCTACAGGGAAATACATGCAATTGACAAGAAGACCGATCTGCATCATTGTATTTTAAAAGGCTTTTATCCGGAGATTTATGACAGAAGCAGAAAGCCTGCACTATGGTATCCATCTTACATACGAACTTATATTGAAAGAGATGTTCGTCAAATCAGGCAGATTGACAATATATCCCTGTTTCAAAAATTTGTGAAGTTATGTGCTGGGCGGATTGGTCAGCAATTGAATGTAGCGGCTTTAAGTAATGAGGCCGGCATTGATGTAAGAACTGTGCATTCCTGGTTATCGGTTTTGGAGAGCAGTTATATCATTTATCTCTTACAGCCTTTTCATCAAAATTATAACAAACGTTTGGTTAAATCGCCAAAACTATTTTTTTACGATACTGGTTTAGCATGCTCGCTGTTGAATATTAAAACGATTAATGAATTGTCATTCTCTCATTTCAAAGGTGTGCTGGTGGAAAATTTTTTGATAACTGAGTTGGTAAAGAATAATCTTAATAATCGATCGGGTTATCAATATTACTATTGGAGAGATAACAATGGTATAGAAATAGATTTGATTCAGGAAGGAAGCCATGAGTTGCTGCCGATAGAGATTAAATCTGCCCAAACCTATAATTCAGACTTCAGCAAAAACTTAAAGAAATTTATGTCCTATTCAGGAACTCAAAAGGGAATTGTTCTTTACGATGGGAAACAAGAGTTTAGGGGAACAGATAATATAGAAGTGTGCAATTGGGAAAGATTTTTACTTAAACACAAGTGATAATTGCTTTTACATAAATAATGGTTGCCGTATATTATTTCCGGCAACCATTATTATTTTCTAAAACAACATCGTAGCGAGGAGCAGACTTGAACTGCCGTCTGCCCACGTTAGTGGGCTGATATGAATCCTCCGCTCTTTATATCTTTATGTATTTCCGATCTTGAAAAGATTCATGATTAATCTGAGTACGAATCTTCAATCTGCTTCTGTATTGCTTCAACTGTATTTCTCTTTTTCGCGCTTCTGATTTATCCGTAAAGTATTCACAATACATAACTGACCATGGACGATACTTTGCAGTCCAGTCTTTACCGAGGACTTGATGACTTTTAAATCTTTGTAACAAATTGGAAGTGTATCCAATATAGATTTTATTGTGCTTATCTGAGAAGAGCACATAAACAGTGTATGTCAAAATAGGTTAAATTTAAAAACCCTCCGAAGAGGGTTTTAGTAGCGAGGAGCAGACTTGAACTGCCGACCTTCGGGTTATGAATCCGACGCTCTAACCAGCTGAGCTACCTCGCCAAATAATTATATCAAAAGAACTTGAACAGCCGTCCGCCCATTTTGGGCGTATATGAATCCGACGCTCTAACACTCCGACTGCTTGCGGGCGGAACCTCGCCAAACGGGCTGCAAAATTAACTATTCAACCCATACAAGTAAAATCATTTTTCTGTTCTTCCGGGATATACTTTCAGCGCGGCTTCCAAACAATCCATCGCCTGCGATAAGGCTGAGGTTTCTAGTACATAAGCAAGCCTGACTTCATTTTTGCCTAATCCGGGTGTGCTGTAAAAACCGGTAGCAGGAGCTAACATAACGGTAGCGCCATTATGACTAAACGATTCCAGTAACCATTGACAGAACTTATCACTGTCATCAATGGGTAATCTGGCTATCGCATAAA
>JBKDRQ010000026.1:0-2677 GCA_046341135.1 Bacteroidota bacterium | reverse complement strand
CACGTGTAGATGGCGTTCTGAATGTGAGTGAGGACGTTACCATATCCACCCCTTTAAGATTATTGACTATCTCATAATAATTTGAGACAGGTGCGCCTTGAATAGATCTTCCGCTTACTCGTTCAATCGATACAGGCGATTCCATAATACGAGTAGCCACACGTGTAGCCGAAAGCACAATTTCCTGACCCAGCTTGACAGTCGGCTGTAAAAAAATATCAACAGATGCATTCGAAGAAGTTACCGAGTATTCGATAGACTCATACCCCACCGAGCTGATGACCAGTACAGCAGGATATTTAATATCTCCGATAAGTTTAAAGACGCCTTTTTCATTGGTAAATGTGCCAATGTTTGTTCCTTTTACCAATACAGTTATAGCAGACAATGCTTCTTTTGCGCCATCTGCTGATTTAATTTTCCCGGTAATGGTAGATTGTTGGGCTTGAACAGAAAATGTAAGCAGCATGGCAGCAAGCCAGCCTGCAAGCAAGCGTAAGCTAATTCTCATAATCAGTTATTTTATTAAAGATGGTATAAATTTGATAAATAAAATTGAAAAAATCAAATAATAATTTTTGAAGTGATCGGATTTGTCCCAAACTTTGAGCCCGAAAAATAAATGCATGTTTTTTCAATTCCCCCATCAGTCTGATTTCTACAAAGGCAAAGTAAGAGATGTATATACGATAGATAATGCTACACTGGTTATGGTGGCATCAGATCGCATCTCTGCTTTTGATGTGATATTACCTAAAACCATTCCTTACAAAGGGCAGGTACTTACTCAAATTGCTGCATACATGCTGCAACAAACTGAAGATATTTGTCCCAATTGGTTACGTGCCGTTCCGGCGCCCAACGTTTCTGTTGGTGTAAAGTGTACGCCCATTGCTGTTGAAATGGTAGTAAGAGGAAATTTAGTAGGTCATGCCTGGAGAACATACCATGCAGGCCATAGAACTTTATGCGGAGCAACAATGTCCGACGGACTGAAAGAAAATGACTTTTTCCCTTCACCTATAATAACTCCCAGTACAAAAGCTGCAGAAGGACATGATGAAGATATCAGTCCGGATGAAATTTTAAAGCGCGGCCTATGTACTGAAGAAGAGTGGAATACCATGTGCTCCTATGCGCTTGCCCTTTTTGAAAGAGGGAAAAAACTTGCCAGAGAAAAGGGACTGATTCTGGCCGACACCAAATATGAGTTCGGCAAATATAATGGATCCATTATGCTTATGGATGAAGTACACACGCCCGACTCCTCCCGGTATTTTTATGCTGACGGATTTGAGGAAAGACAGGCAAAAGGTGAAAAACAAAAACAACTGAGCAAGGAATTTGTACGGGAGTGGCTGATCGCCAATAATTTCATGGGCAAAGAGGGACAAACCGTTCCGGAAATGAATGATGAGTGGGTAAGCACCATCTCCGGTCGCTATATTGAGCTATATGAAAAAATAATTGGCAGCACATTCAAACCTGAAAGCCTGACAGAAGAAGAAAATTTTAACCGGGTTGTAGAATGCTTAAAAAAAATAGCATCTTAATATCAGCGATCTTTTCCGGTTAATGGTTTACGGGATCTCGATTTGTTAAAAATATTTCTGCCTAAATCCATCCCTTTTCTTTTTTGTTTTTGTTCATCTTCAGGAAGATGAATAAAATCATGACAATCCTTACTGCAACACCCTTCCCATTTTTGTTTACAGGATGCGCATTGAATGAATAGCAGGTGGCATGCATCATTGATGCAGTTGGTATGTGTATCTGCCGGCTCTCCGCATTGATGACAGGTGGCAATAATATCCTCTGTCACTCTTTCCCCTAAACGCTGATCAAAAACAAAGTTTTTACCTATAAACTTATTTTGCAAATCAGCATCCTTAACCTGATTTACATAATTGATAATCCCACCCTCCAGATGAAATACATTTTCAAACCCTTTATGGAGCATGTAGGCGCTTGCCTTTTCACAACGAATACCACCGGTGCAATACATGATGATGTTTTTATCTTTATGCGGTTGCATCATTTCGGCAGCCATAGGAAGTTGTTCCCTAAAAGTATCAGAGGGTATTTCTATTGCCTCGCTAAAATGACCCACTTCATATTCATAATGATTGCGCATATCAATAATGATGGTGTCAGGATCATTTGTCATTTTATTAAACTGCTCAGCATTAACATACTTCCCTTTTCTTTCCATAGAAAATTCAGGATCTTCTATGCCGTCTGCAACAATTTTATTTCTCACTTTAATATCCAGAACAAAAAAACTATGCTCTTGATCATCGACAGCAATATTCAAACGAAGGGCAGACAAACCCTGTGTGTTTTCAAGGAGATTTTGAAAAAAATCGAGATTGGATGTAGGTATGCTTATTTGCGCATTAATACCTTCACTTGCAATATATATTCTGCCGAGTACCTGAAGTGATTTGAAAGATTGATAAAGTGCATCTCTGTAAGACTGTAGATCAATTATGGGAAAATATCTGTAAAAAGAAATGGTCGTACGTGGAGTACGGTCGTGTTGCATCTTTTCCTTGAGCTCTTTTCTCGAAACCCGATTATGAAGTTGTGCCATAATAAATGAATTTGTACTTGTCGGTTAGGACAAATAAATAATCTAATTCAGATTAAAGGAACAGTTGCAGGCTGAACCAAATTC
>JBKDRQ010000025.1:0-3376 GCA_046341135.1 Bacteroidota bacterium | reverse complement strand
AGATAAGATGAATCTTTATAATACTTAAATGCACTGCGGGTGAATTGTCTATAATTCTGCCTGCTTTCTTTCTTTATTGCATGCTGAAAAGCGTAAGCAGGAGATTGCATCTTAAGTGCTCTTTGGGTGACATTTCTCCAGAAATCTTTTCCATAATTGTTTTCTCCATATTGAACCAGTATATAACCTAACTGGTAATGATCGGGTACATAATCACGAAGAGAACCATTTCTTAATTTTTGAAAGCGGTAATCTTTATTATCCAGCCATAGGGATCGGTAACCATTAAAAAAATGGGGCAGCCTGCCTCTGCCCTGTCCGGTAAACTGAGTTTCCTGATTCACCGCATCACCCTCCCAAAACCAGTTGGGTATAATGGCATTCATAGCTACAGCCTGCCCCTGTTCACCCAAAAGAAATCCGGCAGCTTTGGCTACTCCTTTGTTAAAATTATTAAACTGAGCAACGTGGCGCATTTCATGTAAGCTGAGTTGCAAATGCCAGGGAATGGAGGTTAATTCAATATTAGAAAGTTCTGGCATCATAAAGAATTCGCTGCGTCTTGGCGCTATCCCTACATATCCGTTAGCTATGGTAGTTTGATTTTGAAGAATAATACTGATTCGTTTGTGTTGATCGCCTAGTTTATTTTGATGTTGAAGTATCCAGTGGCCGGATTTTGAAATATCTCTTGCCTGTGATTCCAGTTCACTGGGGAAGATGACACTAAGTGAATCTGTTTTGAGCTGATACCATTTTACAGTAGGTCGGTTGCCACAGAATACCTGTCCTTTAACCTGACTTTCTGTTATAAAAAGGGTTAGTAGCAGATATATATATACAAAACTGAAATGCATATGGGTTTGATTGGTTGGAAATAGTTAATACAAATATCGGTTGACTTTTCATTTCCTTTGTATTGAATAAAATTTTAATTAACTTTCTTTAAGAATTCATGGTTCATGGCTACAGGCACAGGACAAATAATCCTCAAAGAAGCTGGTTTCAAAGATATTGACACCATCAGGGAAGTTATGTTTCAGATCTGGCCACAGACCTATGCTCCTATCATTTCAGACGAACAAATTGCGTATATGGTAAGCTGGATGTATAGCCCTGAGGCATTACAACAGCAAATGAAAGACGGCCATCATTTCTGGATTATTCTTAAAGACGGAATCCCCTGTGGTTATGGTTCTTTCAGTCGTACCGACAACTGGCACACTTATAAAATTCATAAGTTGTATGTATTAACAAATGAACAACACGGAGGATTAGGAACTGCTCTTCTGACTAAATTCATGCAGATCATCAAATCTGATCATGGTAAGTTTGTTCAATTACAGGTGAACCGAAAAAATTCAGTGGCGATATCATTTTACAAGAAACACGGTTTTGTTCTTATAAAAGAAGTAGATTTTGATATCGGAAATGGGTATTTGATGAATGATTATATTCTTCAGAAAAATTTATAACCCCTTATACAATCACATTCGTTTCTTTAATGGTGCCCATTACAAACATACTCTGAACATTCGCAATCAATTCGCTCTGACTAAGCTTGTGCACATGAAAATGGTAATACTCGTCCATATTCTGAACGGCAATTTTCAACATAAAATCAAAGTTGCCTGATATGTTATGACACTCCAATACTTCATTACATTCGTTAATCAGTTTGATGAATTTAGTGCCAATGGATTTATTGTGCTCTTTCAGGGAAACATAACAAATTACTTTAAGACTCTTGTTTACTTTAGCGGGATCGATCAATATGGTATATTGTCTGATTACTCCTTCTCTTTCCAATTTTTTGATACGTTCATGAACGGGCGTAGCACTTAAGTTTACTTCCTCTGCAATTTCTCTGACTGTTGCTCTTGCATTTTTTTGTAATACTCTTAGAATTGCAATGTCTGTATTATCCAGAATAAAATTGGTAGTAGTGATTTTATCTGTTATTGTCCTTTTGCTGATAGCCATATAGAGTCATTTACTATAAAAATACATTTTATTGTTTATTTATTCTAATTTATAAAAATATTATGTCAATTTGTTCGGTGAATGTAGCTTTGTGCAAAACAAATTAACATGTCAACAATCACTCGCAGTAAAATCGACTTTGATCTGAAGTATAAAGTAAAAGACATCAGCCTCGCTGAATGGGGTCGTAAAGAAATTCGTCTGGCAGAAGCAGAAATGCCCGGACTTATGGCCATCAGAACTGAATATGGTCCTCAGCAACCACTGAAAGGTGCACGTATTGCTGGATGTCTGCATATGACTATTCAAACTGCTGTATTAATTGAAACATTAGTAGCACTTGGAGCTGAAGTAAAATGGAGCTCTTGTAATATCTTCTCAACACAGGATCATGCGGCTGCTGCGATTGCTGCTGCGGGAATCGGTGTTTATGCGTGGAAAGGTCAAACTATCGAAGAAGCTGACTGGTGTATTGAGCAAACATTGTTCTTTGGTTCTGCCGATAAGCCATTGAATATGATTCTGGATGATGGTGGTGATCTGACCAATATCGTATTGGATAATTATACTGAATTGATTGGTGGAATTAAAGGAATCAGTGAAGAAACTACTACTGGCGTACATCGTTTATATGAGCGCGTAGCAAAAGGTACCTTACCTATGCCTGCAATCAACGTAAATGACAGTGTTACAAAATCGAAATTCGATAACAAATACGGTTGTAAAGAATCATTGGTAGATGCGATTCGCCGTGCTACCGATGTGATGCTGGCGGGTAAAGTTGCTGTTGTAGGCGGATATGGTGATGTGGGTAAAGGTTCTGCTGCTTCATTGGCAGGTGCAGGTTGTCGTGTAATTGTAACTGAAATCGATCCGATCTGTGCTTTACAGGCTGCTATGGATGGTTTCGAAGTGAAAAAAATGAAAGATGCGGTAAAAGAAGCAGATATCGTAGTTACTGCTTCCGGTTGTCGCGATCTGATTACCGGCGAACATTTCAAATTGATGAAGGATAAAGTGATTGTATGTAATATCGGACACTTTGATATTGAAATCGATGTGGCATGGTTAAATCAAAACTATGGTAATACAAAAGATACCGTGAAGCCTCAGGTAGATATTTATAATGTAGATGGTAAAGACATCATCTTATTGGCGGAGGGAAGACTGGTAAACCTAGGTTGTGCAACCGGACATCCTTCTTTTGTAATGAGTAATTCATTTACTAATCAGACATTGGCTCAAATTGAGTTGTGGCAAAATCACAGCAAATACGATAACAATGTTTACGTATTACCCAAACATTTGGATGAGAAAGTCGCACGCTTGCATTTAGCGAAAATTGGTGTAGTGTTGGATGAACTATCTGCGGAACAAGCGTCTTACTTAGGTA
>JBKDRQ010000024.1:0-2651 GCA_046341135.1 Bacteroidota bacterium | reverse complement strand
AAACAAACCTGAAGCATTAATCGTCCCTGCAGAGGCTGGTGTCACAGACCATGTTCCTGTCCCCGCTCCTCCGGTTTGTGTAAATTGAACCGGCGCAGCATTAGAACAGATAGATGTTGGGCCGGATACGATAATGGGGGTACAACAAAAATTACAAGGGGTAGAAACGCCATTTTCTATTTCAATGTAGAAAAAAGAAGACACCCCACCATTTCCGTCAACATATATATAATATGTATCACCCACTGTTAAGCCACTCAGATTGAATTCGCAGTTAGCAGAAATCCCGTTTGTATAAATATTGCCTGTACTTATCCCCCCAGTATTGGGAGCAGGATTAATTGCAGGATCACTAGAATAAGCTCTATTATTTAAGGTTTGATCCTTGGGACACCCCCCAGTTGGAACGATATTAGGAGTACCGCAATTGCCATTCGCCTTTACTACAATAGGCTGCATATCGCCTGAAGTTGGATTTGTAGAATTAAGCATTCCGCTGATAGTAATTCTGGCCGAAGTAGATGTCGGAATAAAAGAAAACCAGGCAGAATTATTATTTTGACCATTCCAAGAACAACCATTTACAGTATTACCGGGGTATTGAGGATCAGCACCAGAATATCCATTGTTATTTCCTCTAAATACTCCATCGTAAACACAAGAAGAACCCGAACAAAAATTATTGGTACTACAACTAGTGACATCTCGTACATTTATGGAAGGTCCGAAAACCAACTCTACTTTTTCAAAGCTTACTTCGGTAGAAGTGTTTTCTATAATTTCAAAAAGCCAATCTCCATTTGGATCTGCAGAGGTATTGAACTTAGTAAAGGATCCATCAGTCTCTAAAGCATAATAGCCTATTGAATGCGGATAATAAGATACCTGGGTATTTGTTAAATACTCCTTCAATCGTTCCAATGCAATATCATCTCTAAATTTCATATCCACCCAGATACTATTCTCAGTAGTAGTCAATCCATTGGCAATTTCTACCTGTACTCCTTGTGGATTTGTAACTCGAAGACGATAGGTAGAAAGATTACCACGACATGTTGAATTGCCTAAACGAACCCTCACCTCACGCAATACAGTTCCTGTTGTACTTAATCCTGTAGTAGGCAGTCCAGTTACTGCTATGGGACGCTTGAGAGAATTAGTCCAATTATTTCCTGTTGTCCATCCATCACAGGGAGCAGCAGTTGTGTTAGAGAAAACAATAACCTGTGCATGAGCCGCAAACTGAAGGGAAAAGGCAAACAATAGAGAAACTAAAAAATAACTTATTCTTTGTTTCATAAAAATATAATAAAGATGAAAAATTTTAAAATTGGCAACGCAAAATAAGAAAAGAATAATTACAACTAGTAAAAAATTAAAAATTATTCAGAAGTCTAATAAACCATGAATGTGATATCAACCTCAAGGCTTCAATCTTAGGTCTTTATTAGCCCTCTTGTTACTAAAATAAAATAGCAGTATACCTCCCATAATTAGTATTATAGCAATAATCTCTGCCTGCGTAGGCTGGAAAGGTAGATCATTATACTTTGTATTCACGCGTATTTTTTCGATGCAAAAACGTTCCAACCCGTTCATCATTAAATAGATAGAAAATAAAATGCCCGGAGTTGCGATTCTTTTTTGTATGAATATTAATACAAAAAACATCAACAAGCAGATAAGCGTTTCATATAGTGGAGTAGGAAACACCGGGATCGGTAAATAATTACAATGCTCATCACCTGTGCAACCGGCAAGACGCACTCCTACGCTATTTACATTATGCGGATACGTATAAGCAAATAATCCAGCGGGTAAAAAGGAGGGTGCTTTCACGGCCAGGTGAGGAACAGAATCAATATTGGTTGTACCAAATTCATACCAAATGTAGTTAGGATGATGGGCTACTGCCTTTTTGAAATCCATAGATTCAGCTACATAAACCTGACCATTCACATCAGCAGCATAAGCGCTATTGGGGATTCCCCAATCGCCATCACCCGAAACCTGACATCCGATTCTTCCAATAGCATAGGCAATCATTAAGGCCGGAGCAAAAGCATCCACCAAATGACGAATCGCTATTTTTTTTCGCTTACTGTAAATAATAATTGCCGCCGCCGCACAAATCAGCCCTCCATAAAAAGTCAATCCACTGAAAGATAACAAGGCACCAACCGGATCTGCCACAAACTCATTCCAGTTCTCCAGATTATGAAATATTTTCGCACCTCCAAAACCAAAAACAGCTGCCAACAAAGTCATATCTCCTACTCTTTCATGTGGCCATACTCTTATTTTACGCTCCTCGGGTTTTGACATTTTTTGTTTGTTCTTCTCATACCATTTCAAGCCTGCAAAAAACAAACCGAGTAATATCCCTACACCCCAGTTGCCTTCAGAAGAAAAAATGTAATCCTGTGGATTTACCCCTTCTTCACCAGCCACCATAAAAGCTCCGATAATTTTATAACCCATGAAAAAACCCAGCAGACCATTCGTGAGCAACTCAGCTGCTGTAGCGGGTTTGCCCACAACTCCTACTTCTTCTACCGGGTTCAACACTCCCTTTTTCTCTCAACTCCTAAACCTTCTGGTACGAACATCAGCAGCAGCCACAAAGGAGATGGCTCCCCGCTTACCAAAGG
>JBKDRQ010000023.1:0-2727 GCA_046341135.1 Bacteroidota bacterium | reverse complement strand
GCTTGTAATTGCTTTGTTTAATTATTTCTTGCGCAGGCGTTTTCATAAAGGATTGTATATTTCTTTTTTCTCCTGTTTTTTCAAGATAGGCCTCTGTCATTTTCCATCCAATAAATACTCCTAAGTTCCCCGGCGATTCCTCACCAAATTCTCTGGTAAACGGAGCGTCAGAAAAATAAGGCCTAATCAGAATTGGATCCCTTTCATACAGTAAGCCATTTTGCGTAAAATAATTGTATATGCTTCGTTCATTTTTTTCAGCCCATGAAAGCTGGGCTCCTGTATAACCAAGGAGGATACTGTCATTCTCATCAGGCAATAATCGTTTTAACAATGCAACTCTTTTTCCTCTTTCTACCATCTGTTCTGCAAAGGGAAGTCGGTTGCTGCTATCGGGGTATAAATCATCAATCACCAATTTCATTATATCGGAAACAATATATTCTTTCTCAAATCTTCTGCTTCTGTATGATGGTGCAATCTGGCTGATATAGTCGGGGTCATTATAAATTTCGAAATCTTTACCCAGATAAAATTGCAGTCCGATGGCGATAAAGTCTTTGCCCATAAAATTCGGACTGGGTTCATTGTTGCTCATGGGTGCCAGTGCGTCCATGGGTCCTACTGTTGTAATGATTTTGGGAACGGTATATTCCGGGAAATAATATTTACAATACTGAAATGCTTTTGTCAATTGTTTTTTCTGTTTGCTGAAATCATCATAAAGCTCGGTGGATTTTATATAAGGTTTACTGTTGAGCCTGATGAATAGTTTTATGCCATCAAAAGCCAGCATGTTTGTGTCGCTTAATGGTCCCAGTCCAAGAACATAATTAACATACAGCGGCAGAAAATCCGGATATTTTTTTGCCAGTTGATCAAGGCTGCTTTTGATATTATTGGTGTCTATGGCAAACAGATCTTTTTCGAATCTTTCCGGTTTCAGATCAACAGATATGTTAGATATATCTGGAGCATCGGACTGATTGCTACAACTGATTAAACACAACAGTGATAAACAAACGGTTATGAATTTCATGATCTGGCAATTATTATATAACAATTAAAAAAGTCAAAATGCAAAAGTCAAAACCAAAAAGCTTTTCGATAAACGATAAACGAAAGACGAAAAACGCTTACGGTATATCACCCTCTAATCCTCAAAAGCTTTCTCCTAAAAAAGTTCGACATTTGCAATATGCGCATTTTTCTGGCTCAGCAAAATTATCACATTGGTAACTTCTTAACGAATACTAATAAGATTATTACGGCTATTCAGGAAGCAAAACGACAAGAGGGGGATTTAATTGTGTTCAGTGAGCTATCTGTTTGTGGCTATCCGCCCCGTGATTTTCTGGAGTTTGATGATTTTATCCGGCAATCATTCAATGCAGTTGAGACAATCAGAAAAGAGGCAGATGGCATTGCCGTCATTGTCGGAGCTCCGGTTAAGAATCCGCATAAAGAAGGAAAGGATCTGCATAATGCGGCTATTGCCATTTGGGATCAGCAGATTCAGTCGGTCATTCGTAAAACCTGCCTCCCCACCTATGATGTGTTTGATGAATATCGTTATTTCGAGCCGGCAGATTCCTGGCATACCGTAACGTACAAGGGAAAGAAATTAGCCATTACCATTTGTGAAGACATATGGAACCTGGGTGATAATCCTTTATATAAGGTTTGTCCGATGGATCATTTGATTAAAGCGCAGCCAGACATCATGATCAATCTGTCTGCTTCTCCTTTCGATTATACTCATATAGAAGACCGCAAAGCGATTGTAAAACAAAATGTGCTGAAGTATAAAATTCCTATGGTGTATTGCAATGCGGTGGGCAGTCAGACGGAGATCGTTTTTGATGGCGGCTCGATGGTGATGGATAGTGCTGCCAATCTTGTCAAACATCTTGCTTTATTTGAAGAAGACCTGGCGTATGTTGACTGGAAAGAAGACGGTAGTTTTGATGCCAATATTATGGCTGAGGCAGCTTCATTGCCTGACAAAGAGTTATCTCCTGCATTTTTAGATACTTCATTGGGTATTCAGCAAATTCATGATGCTTTGATATTGGGCATTCGCGATTATTTCCGGAAGATGGGTTTTGCCAAGGCTATCCTTGGCAGCAGCGGGGGAATAGACAGCGCCGTTACGCTGGCATTGGCATGTGAGGCGCTGGGTGCTGAAAATGTAAAAGCGATACTCATGCCCTCACCGTATTCTACTGCTCATAGCATAGATGATGCGGTAAGATTGAGTAAAAATCTGAGTAATCCTTATGATATTATTCCTATAAAAAATATTTATGAAGCTTTTCTTCATGAATTATCTCCTTTATTTAAGGATCTTCCTTTTAGTTTGGCAGAAGAAAATATTCAGAGCAGAACGCGGGGGAATTTGCTGATGGCAATAGCGAATAAGTTTGGATACATATTGCTGAATACTTCTAATAAAAGCGAACTGGCTACCGGTTATGGCACCTTGTATGGTGATATGGCAGGCGGTTTGGGTGTGTTGGGAGATTGCTATAAGTTGCAGGTGTATGCACTGGCGAAATATATTAACAGAGACAGAGAAATCATCCCCGTCAATATTATTACTAAAGCACCCAGTGCGGAATTGCGACCCGGACAAAAAGATTCGGATTCGTTACCGGAATATGATATACTGGATCCAATATTATATCAGTACATTGAGCGAAGGCAGGGCCCTTCTGAAATCAAAGC
>JBKDRQ010000022.1:0-8996 GCA_046341135.1 Bacteroidota bacterium | reverse complement strand
TCTTTAAGCTTGAGGTATTCTGTTTGTACACCAGAAAGAAAATCTTCTTTCTGTTCTTTACTCAGCAAGCTGCCTGCCACTGTTACACTTCTGGATGCATCCAGCACATGAATCACGCCATGTTCATACTGCGGTGCAATTTTTACCGCTGTGTGCATGCGGCTCGTGGTAGCTCCACCTATCAATAGAGGCTGCTTCATCCCTCTTCTTTTCATTTCGTGTGCCACGTGCACCATCTCATCCAGCGAAGGAGTTATCAATCCGGAAAGACCGATGATATCGGCGCCAAATTTTTGCGCCTCATCTAAAATTTTATCTGTGGGCACCATTACTCCCAAATCTTTTATTTCATAGCCATTACATCCTAATACTACGCCCACAATATTTTTACCGATATCATGCACATCGCCTTTTACAGTAGCGAGTAAGATTTTAGCAGCGCCGCCGGTTCCGTTTGCCGGATTGTTTTTCTTTTCTTCTTCAATATAGGGCGTTAATACGGCCACGCTTTTTTTCATTACCCGCGCACTCTTTACCACTTGAGGCAAAAACATTTTCCCCGCACCAAACAGATCGCCTACTACATTCATACCCGCCATCAACGGACCTTCGATTACATCAAGCGGGCGCGGATATTTTTGACGAGCCTCTTCCGTATCTGCATCAATATATTCAGTGATTCCATTCACTAAAGCATGCTTGAGCCTCTCTTCCACCGTACCATTTCTCCATGCTTCATCTTTGACTTCTACTTTCCCTTTTGCCTTTACAGTTTCAGCAAAAGCAATCAGTTTTTCTGTAGCCTGATTGTTATCGTTATTGCAATTAAGAATAACATCTTCGCAGAGTGTACGCAGTTGCGGCTCGATTTCATCATATACTACAAGCTGACCGGCGTTTACAATACCCATATCCATCCCAGCTTTGATAGCATGGTACAGAAAAACACTGTGCATCGCCTCGCGCACATGTTCATTGCCTCTGAATGAAAAAGATAAATTACTAACTCCACCACTAATTTTTACTAGCGGCATAAGTTTTTTGATTTCGCGGGTAGCTTCAATGAAATCCACCCCATAATTATTATGTTCTTCCAATCCGGTAGCCACCGCGAAAATGTTGGGATCGAAAATGATATCCTGTGGTGCAAAGCCTACTTTCTCCGTTAATATTTTATACGCCCGATGACAAATCTCTACTTTTCTTGACTGCGTATCTGCTTGTCCCACTTCATCAAATGCCATCACTACTACTGCTGCTCCATACATCTTACAGATCTCTGCCTGCTCAATAAATTTTGCTTCTCCTTCTTTCATGGAGATGGAGTTCACAATACATTTTCCCTGCACGCATTTCAATCCGGCTTCAATGATTTCAAACTTGGAGGAATCAATCATCACCGGAATCTTGGCTATATCCGGCTCACTTTGCAACAAATTCAAATAAGTAACCATCGCCTGAACGCCATCCAGCAAAGCATCATCCATGTTCACATCCAGAATCTGTGCACCGTTCTCCACCTGCTGACGCGCCACGCTCAATGCTTCTTCATACTGATTCTCTTTAATCAGTCTCGCAAATTTTTTTGAGCCCGTTACATTCGTCCGCTCACCCACGTTGACAAAATTGGTTTCCGGTCTAACTACTAACGGTTCCAGTCCGGCATATCGTGAATAAGGTTTGATCGTTGCCATATAATACTATCAATAGATTCTTTAAATTTTTTATTAATTATAAAACGGGCTCAACAACCGGTATTTTCCTCGGTTGAATATTTTTTACATGCTCCGCAATATGTTTAATATGATCCGGAGTCGTACCGCAGCAGCCCCCCACAATATTCACCCAACCATTAGCTGCCCATTCCTCCAGATAATGTCCGGTATCTTCGGGGCGCTCATCATATTCACCCATTGCATTCGGCAAGCCTGCATTCGGATAGGCACTTACATAACAGGCAGCAATTTGTGAAAGCTCTTCAATATGCGGTCGCATTTCATGTGCTCCCAGCGCACAGTTCAATCCCACACTTAAAGGGTTAGCATGCATCACCGAAATATAAAAGGCTTCAAGCGTTTGTCCGCTCAGCGTTCTGCCGCTTGCATCGGTGATGGTACCGGAAATTGAAATAGGCAATTCCGGCTGACCGATATCTTTAAAGAATTTTTTAACGGCATAGATCGCTGCCTTTGCATTAAGCGTATCGAAGATGGTTTCAATCAGAAAAAGATCTACACCGCCCTCATACAAACCTTTTACCTGTTCGTAATAAGCCTCCATCGCCTCATCAAAACTGAGCGCACGGAAACCGGGATTATTTACATCCGGGGAAAGTGATAAGGTTTTATTCATCGGACCGATGGCGCCAGCTACCCAGGCTTCTTTTCCGGATTCTTTAACCGCCTCTTTGGCAAGTCGGGCTGCCGCTACATTGATCTCATAAGAGAGCGTTTCCATCCCATAATCAGCCATGGAAACCCGCTGTGCGTTGAAGGTGTTGGTTTCAATGATATCCGCTCCGGCGTCCAGGTATTGGCGATGAATTCCTTTTACAATATCGGGTTGCGTGAGACACAACAAATCATTGTTGCCTTTGAGATCAGAGGGCCAGTCTTTGAATCTTTCCCCCCGGTAATCTTCTTCCTGAAGCTTGTGCCGCTGAATCATGGTACCCATTGCACCATCAATAATCAAAATTCTTTTTTCCAATGCCTGTTGTATCGTCTGCATAATGCAAATTTTAAGCAGCGGAAATGTGAGCAACAAAAATTTAATTGATTCGGGGGAACTTATAAACGGGGAAAAAACCCTGAGGTTAATTGAGGTTTATTAGTTCCGTTTAGGCCGAACAATAAACAAATCCGCCAAATGCAGAGCAAATGTATAAAAATAAAAGTTTGGAACAAGTGTTTGTTTCAAAAATCGGAGCTAATGATAAAACGGCATCATTTACCAGCTACTGCGCTTTTTCTTAAGAGAGAAAACTCGGGAAATGTTAAATCCAAAAAGCAGATCGCCCTTCTCCCATCCGCCATAGGTTTCATTGATGAAGGTCCGTTCTGTCATTCCCGTTGAATTGGTGACGTGCAATTGAAACACATGTCCGCCTGTTTCTATATCAATACCCAGAGACAGGGAGTTTCTGGTTCTTTCAAAACGAGCACCGGGTAGCTGATAATAGTATTCCGCGTTGACACTCACCCTTTTTGTAATTCTTTGTCTGCCTCCTAGTCCAATAGAGAAAAGATCATTCGGATCATCAGAGTTGCTAACCAAATTATAATGCACAATTGTAGGCATCAACTGCAACGAAGTATTTTTTGAAAACTTGCGGGCTATGAGTAATTGATGGGCATAATAGAATCTTGAAGTGAAATAATTTTTTCTATTAGGGAATTCCCATTTTAGTGTATTTATCATTAATGAGGACATAAAGCTCATACTTATGGGCATAAGTCCATTTTCTTCGGTCTGAGAAAGTAATCTGTACTTAAAGAAAGCATCGAATTGTTTTTGAAAGGAACTTCTGCCAACACCGATCATCAATTTATCTGTAATGCCATAGTCTAGCCCAAATCTTATTGTAGCATTATCCAAACCAAACAGATTGTACAGCCCGTCATTTATTTTTCCAAAGCGGTGAGAGATTCTGAAATCAAGAATACCAGCTTCAAGTTGTTCTATACTTTGTCCATTGATGATCCTAGTAGCGTAAAAAGTATTTTCAACCATTTTTTTTGAGCTGTCTTTCTTTTGATCGGCAGCTGCCATCTTAGCCAAATCAGTCTCCTGCGCATAAAGAAAATGGGTAATAAATATAAGCGAGTATGAAAATGCATATCTCATCATACAAATTAATTTTTGCTTGATTGGTATTGACAATTGACTGTTACTTCAATTACTTCGGCAATTTTTTTAATGACGATTTTAGGCACTTTTATTTTGTAATCTTCAAGCCGTACCGGAAAAACAGCGTTAGCGGAGATCATTCCATTGCGGACATCAAAGGTTGCTTTGGTTTTAATTCTGTTGGTCACTCCGTGCATATTCAGATCACCTTCAACCAATAATTTGTAAGTACCCTCTTTTGTAAAATCGACAGCTTCTTTATTGATCATAGATCCTTTAAAGGAAGCATTGGGATATTTTTCAGTATACATATAGTCTTCATCATTAAAATGCTTTTGCATAGCAGCATATTTAAATGAGAATTCTGATATGTTTAATAAAAACTGTATACTGCCTGTTTCTGTATGAATTGTACTATATACTTTTTTATTCACTGCTTTTATATCCTCAACTGGGGTCTCAGAGAAAAAACTGATTTCCCCGGTTTTTGTTATCAATAGAGGTTGAGAAAAGAGGCAATTTGAAAAAGAAAAAGCAATAATGAAAAGAAAATATCTGGCCAGAATCATAAAATCTTTATTGAAGTTTGCCCTGATTAATCCACGCTCTTATTTGATTGATTTTACAGGATGAAAGACGCGGAGCATTTTTAGGCATAGGATTACTCTCTCTGATGATCGAATTCAAGATGTCATCCGACAATAAACGCACTTCTTCATAGCTATCAAATCTTAGACCTCTACCAAGTGCAACAGCATCCTTACCATGACAACTGAAGCAACTCGTCTCCATAATTTCCTTAATATTTTTATTATAAGTTACCGCAGTTGTGTCGCAATCCAGCCCATACAGCTGATCTTCTTTGTTATACGTGCATGCGCTGAAAGCAGCAACTACCATAACAGATAAAACAAAAATGATTGTTTTAGTGGATATCATGATTTTAAGGAGCATAAAATTTAAAATACTAAACATTATTAATAAAAGAAAGTTTAGTGAAATTAATATAAAATAAACCTGGAATTATTTCATTCCGACATATTGGGTTACGGGCTGCCTGTTTTGGATTGAGCGAGCAAGCGTCATTTCGTCGGCATATTCCAGTTCTCCACCGAAAGAAATCCCTCTGGAAATAGTAGTAATTTTTACAGTCAAACCCGCCAGTTTCTTATGAATGTAGAATAAAGTAGTATCACCCTGTATATTAGGATTCAACGCAAAAATGAGTTCTTCCACATCGTCCTTCTTCACCCGTTCAATAAGCAGATCAATTTGCAGCTGATCCGGCCCAATACCATCAAGCGGAGAGATAAGTCCACCCAGTACATGATAAGTGCCGCTAAACTGCTGGGTTATTTCAATGGCAATAACATCTCTTATTGACTCCACCACACATATGATTGATTTTCTGCGAAGGGTATTGCTGCAGATATTGCAATGATCCTGATCGGAGATATTATTGCATTGTCTGCAAAATTTCATCTCTTTTCGCATTCTTATTAAGGCTGTTCCCAGTTGACTCACCTCTTCCTCAGATGTTTTAACAAGATGAAGCGCCAGCCTTAATGCCGTCTTCTTCCCTATTCCGGGAAGTTTAGAAAATTCCTGAACGGCCTGCTCAAGTAAGGAAGAAGAAAAAGACATATCACGAAAATACAAAGTAATTAATTGCTTAAGGAGTATTGATCAGTCCTTTAATTTCAATTTCATTATCCCAGTTTTCCTTTACCACCACTTCTTTATCAATAGCAAATACCATTTCAGGTTGTTTTCGGGGTTTTGAGAAAAAATTACCTGTATCCCAGACACCATTCCCATTCTCGTCATAAAGCATGGCCAACGAATATCCTCCCGGCACAAATAGTTTAGTGTAATATTCATTGTCATTTAATGGAAAGGAAAATTTGAGTTCGTTGTTTTGATAAAAAAGAAGTATAGGTTTCCTGGCAAGATCCACCTTGTCAAAACGGATTCTTAAGCTACCGTATTCCTTTTCTTCTTTCACCCTAAAGCGGATTGTATCATTATTTTTTAACGTTCTGCCACTGCTGTCTTTTACAAAATCCTTTTCAAAAATCAGGCGATACTTACTTCCTTGTTTAAATGCCGAAAGAAGGCAGAAACGTTGTAATACCGTATCGTAGCGAATATCTATTTGTTTCTTATCCGGAAACGTATCCTCATAAAGACGGACAGCATTGTTATTCAGTTCAGCGATCTTCTCATTAAAAGAAAAAGTCAGCGTATCGAGTAATCCGAGCGCGCCGCCTTGAAGATTATTTTGATAGCTAAGATTTTCTGATTGCTTTTTCTCTTTTGATTGGCCGGCAGCTTCCCGTTTTTTTTCTTTTTCCGTAGCAAAGGCGTAAAGAGTTTTTGCAACTGTATCAGCGGGAAGATCTATGTATTGATCCAGAAAAGCAAACGCTTCGATTGGTTGGTTATATCTTTTATTACCATCTGCATCTTTAAGTCCGTACAAATAATAGCGCCCGGCAGGCAAATGATCGAAGCGGAAATAACCTTTGCTATTTACTCTTGCCACATACGCCGGCGACTCTTTCCAAACAGTAGAGTCTTCTTCTTTTTTATACAGCAGTGCCCATGCGGTACTATCTGTCTTTCCGGTTTCTGCCATCATCAGTCGGCCGTTTAAAAAATTGGAGTCGATATAACTGCCGGTAGAAAAAAGGAAACGAAAATCTTTTTGGATATTCCCCTCGTTAATATCGGCTATGGACTGACCAAAATCTATGGTGTAGGTAGTGTTGGGAAGTAAAGAGTCTTTAAAGCGAATTGTAATAGTCTTCAATTTAGATTCAATAAGTGGCTGTTTGTCGGGATAAGGCGAAATCAGCACTTGTTCAGCAGTGTTTTTGAGTTCGATATATTCATTAAAGTGTAGGATAATTTTGCCGGCAGTTACATTGCGTGCCGAATCTTTAGGAATTGCCTTCATCATTATGGGAGGAATGGAATCAATAGGACCTCCGCCAGGAGGCACGATGTTGGCACAGCCCGTAATAAACAGAAATAATACAATAGTAAAAAAAAAGCTTAATAGTAATAAATAACCAGATTTTCTAAGTATCATATCTGCAAACTTAGTCGAAATCAATCAATCGATTTCAGATGGCAGGGTGTTCAGCCAACAACTTTTTGTGTGATATTTTGTATTGATATTATGTCAAAAACATATCGTTTTACAACCATTCAAAAAATCCCCGTTTCTCTGAACGAGGCGTGGTCTTTTTTTTCGAGGCCAGACAATTTGGCTTCCATTACCCCTTCCGGGCTTGATTTTAGAATTATTTCGCTTTATCATGGAAAGGAGATGTATCCCGGACAAATTATTGAATACAAGGTGCGGCCTTTACTGGGTATACCGGTTTATTGGATGACAGAGATTACCCATGTGGAAAAGGAAAAATATTTTGTAGATGAACAAAGATTCGGACCCTATCAGCTATGGCACCACCAACATCATTTTAAAGAGATCAAGGGAGGAGTAGAGATGACGGATATCGTACATTACAAAATCCCTTTTGGTTTCTTGGGTGATATTGCCCAGGTATTATTGGTAAAACGTTCACTTGATCAGATTTTCAGGTATCGGCATGAAGCTGTTGAGCAAAAGTTTGGTCGTTTTGGGCAAGATTAATTGCAAGGAGAAAATTTAAAATAACACATATCTGTTATTTTCCATGCAAAAGTGAAGATTTACTTTTGTATTGTAAAGGCCGTTGTTAATCCTGTTCGATACGATATATAACACTCTTTTTTTTTGCGAAGCTTTATTTTTTTAGTAGAATAGTGCTTCGCATTTTTATCCCGGCATCCTAGCGATGTACTTTTCCATTTGTTTCAGCTGATCCACAATTTGGGGAGTGGTAGGTTTTAGTCCCTTAGCTTTTCTGAAGAAATCTTTGCCTGCACGGAATTCTCTTTTGTTGATCATGATGCTGGACATCTGCAGGTAAGCAGCCGCTTCATTTTCCTTGTCGGGAAGACCTTTACGGATAGCCTGACGTATATAGCTTTCGGCTTGCTTGAAATTATTTTTCTGCAAGGCAAGCATCCCCATTTGCAACAAACTTGCTCCTTCAGTGCCTTGCATGAGGGAAGATCCCGAACCCAGATCCATGCCTTTCTTCATCAGTTTTTCAGCCGTATCAAAATCCTGGCGCGACATAGCGATATTTCCTTTGAGGGTAAAGTATACCGAGCGGATGGGTTTAAATAAGAGATTAGGGAAACGGATGGAGTTCAAAATTTTTTCAGCTCCCTCCATATCCCCCGCTTCCATATAACCCTGAATCAGCCGAAGCGGTCCGAACATAAAATGACCCACGATGCTAATTACGGCAATCAGATAAAGGATAAAGGAAGGCCAGAAGCCTGTGTACACATTGACCACAATGGCCAGTATGAGAAAAAGGACACCGATAGCGAGACGGTATTTGATGTATTGATTCAGGAAACCCATTGAGTAATTAAATTTTGGAGGGCAAAGGTAGGATATGTGCGGGGAAAAGGGTGAATGGTGAGAGGTTTTCTTCCCGAGCCCCGTAGGGGCGGCACAATACATACCCCCTGTTTCCTGTCCTCAATATTCCAGGTTCGAGTCATTACGAAACTGGAGGTAGACAAAATTTTGTCTTGAACCTTGATGAAACTGATTCAATGATTGGCATGATTATTAGAACTCGTCATACTAAATCATTCAATCAAATAAATCATAGTTCATAAAAAAAACCACCCTTTTGGAGTGGTTTTTGAATATCATCAGAACCCTTTTTAGTTATTGGCGAGGTAAGTGATTTCTTCTTGGGTTAAGACACGACTATACACTCTTAGCTCATCAATTTTACCTTGCCATCTATCATAAGCAGGAGCTGCTTTTGCACCAATTGTAAATGGTGAACAATAATTTAAATTTTCTGTAACTTGATCAAAATTTGAATATTTCAAAGTGCCATCAATGTAAATCTTTTCATTTCTATTGTCATACGTATACACTAAATAAGTCCATTTGTTTAATGCTACTAAATCATTAATATAATCCCCGTATTGAACGGCATAATTACCTGTAGTAGTATACGCTGCAATCCTGAAATTTCCCTCTGAGCATTCAGTGGATAATAATC
>JBKDRQ010000021.1:0-3271 GCA_046341135.1 Bacteroidota bacterium | reverse complement strand
ACAGAGAGAAGGGATACGGAGGTCGTAGATAATGCTCCCAAATTGATGATTCTTGAAATTTGTGTTACAGAAACAGAGCCTGCAGGAAGGTTGGATTTCTTTAAATGTTCAATCCCGAAAATTTTGTAGGTGCCGTAACCGATTTTTGAAAAACTAAGATCATAATTGTCAAAAGGTAATCCATCAATCTTAAACTGACCACTTGCATTGGTTACTGCGATTTTTCCGGGATTCCCGATTACAGATACTGTAAAACCAGAAGCATCACTTAATTTATTTGTTTTGTCGTCATATACGTTTATAGCCCCAGCAATAGATCCTGTTTCTTCAATTAACGGGCTGTTATTTTCCTTTTTACATGCGATTAGGATACTTATAAAAGAAGTCATTAAACAGAAAAAAAGCTTTTTGTGACACATAATCAATGTTATTATGTTACAATGTTACGTATTCAAAATGTATTTTTTATTATAACGCGCTTTTTTTATCCATAATTAAACGTTCAGATTTTTTGATGTAGGAAGCTGTTTCTTCGTCTGAGAGCTGGGTGAAGTCTGTATAGAATCCGCCAATTCCCAAAAAAATATCAGGAACATAAGCGACGACTACTTCATCTGCGTAAAATGCCAGATTTTTAACTGCATTTTCTGATGCTACGGGTGTAGCAACGATTATTTTAGCATGTGTTTTCCCCCTTAGCATTTTGATGGCTGCTTCAATAGTATGCCCTGTAGCTCTCCCATCATCAACTACAATAATGACTTTATCTTTGAGATCAATATTTTCCGACTTGTCGTTGAGCTTGCTTTTCATTTCCTTAAATCTTGATCGTATTTTCTCTATTTCATTTTTTAGATAGAGATCAGAAGCTGCACTTTTATAATCTATGATGTGGTCGTCGGGGCTTACGGCTCCTATAGCAAGCTCCGGACTTAACGGATGGCCAATTTTTTTGACCCAAACTAATCCCATCGGACATCTGAGCTGCTTGCAAATGGCATAACCTACTGGTACGCCACCCCTTGGAATTGCCATTACCACACAGGGTTTATTTTTATAAATCATTAGTTTTTCAGCCAATTCTTCACCTGCAGCTTCGCGGTTATTAAACTTTTTCATATGTGTAATTTTTATTGTTTTTTATTTGCCATATGTTATGCCCTTATAATATTCATCCCTGTTGGTATCGAAATTTCATTATGGGCATTTCATAAAACCAATCTTTGATTCTGTTTAGGGGACAATTCTATAAATATTTTACAGAAGGATATATGATGGGTGTCATGGCTGCTTCTGCTTCAGCATCAGTTAATTATGTGCACAGATTTATTTTGTTGAACAGTTTCTTTTTTCATATTTTCGTCTGTATCGAACCCAAAAAATTCATAATTTAGAGTCTTTAGTTTTAAATGCGACAATAATCCATATTATGTATCGTACGTGTAACTATCTTTTAACTTTGGTAATTTTATTATCATCTTCTGCAGCTTTTTCACAAAAGCTCCCTGATATGATTAAAGTTCAGGGTGGAACCTTTACCATGGGGTCTGAAGAGATACGAAATCCTCAGGACACAACCGCAACTCCTTTACATCAGGTTACGGTAAAGAGTTTCAGTATTGCTAAAACAGAAACAACGGTTGCCCAATGGAAATCGTATTGCATCTCCACCAGTACGCGAATGCCCGTAGAGCCGGCATGGGGATGGATCGATAATCACCCTATTATCAATGTCAGCTGGGATGAAGCAGTAGCCTATTGTCAGTGGTTGAGCAAGCAGACCGGTAAAAAATATCGTTTGCCTACAGAAGCGGAATGGGAATATGCAGCCAGAGGTGGTGATAAGAGTAAAGGTTTTTTGTTTGCAGGTGGTCAATCGGTATATAAATACGGATGGTTTGAAGAGAATAGTAATGCAACATCCCAACCGGTGGCCCAGAAAAGACCTAATGAGCTGGGTATTTATGACATGAGTGGTAATGCCTGGGAATGGTGTCACGATTGGTGGGCTCCATATATTGATAAACCGCAAACTAATCCTCAAGGACCTGATGGAGACAAATACTTTAAAGTTATCCGCGGGGGCAGCTGGAATTTTGCACATAATGATTGCAGAATAGGAACCAGAGACTTTTTTAGTCCCGATGGCAGACATAATGATTTTGGTTTTAGAGTAGTTATGGACGAAGATGGCACTACGGCAGGTAAATAATTAATTAAGATGCAGGAATATCACAATCTCCTTAAGCATATTCTGGACAATGGAACTTCAAAAACTGATCGTACCGGTACCGGTACGATCAGTGTATTTGGATACCAGATGAGATTTGATTTGTCAAAAGGTTTTCCTCTGGTGACAACAAAAAAAGTCCATCTCAAAAGTATCATTCATGAATTGCTTTGGTTTCTTAAGGGAGAAACGAATGTTGCTTATCTGAAAGAAAACGGCGTCAGTATATGGGATGAATGGGCCAATGAAAACGGAGAACTGGGTCCGGTCTATGGAAAGCAATGGCGCAGTTGGGAAGTAGCAAATGGAGTAGTAGTGGATCAGGTGAAGGATTTAATTGATCAGATAAAAAAAAATCCCGATAGCAGAAGGTTGATTATCAGCGCATGGAATGTGGCTGATTTACCTAAGATGGCCTTGATGCCCTGCCATACAATATTTCAATTTTATGTAGCCGAAGGTAAATTAAGCTGTCAGCTTTATCAGCGTAGTGCGGATGTTTTTCTGGGCGTTCCCTTCAATATCGCCTCTTATGCATTACTAACATTAATGGTTGCACAGGTTTGTGATCTTCAGCCGGGAGACTTTGTGCATACTTTTGGAGATGTACATATCTACAATAATCATATCGAGCAGGTAAATCTTCAATTAAGCCGCGATCCATATCCGCTACCTGTTATGAAATTAAATCCACTTGTGAAAGATATATTTGGTTTTAAGTTCGAAGACTTTACATTAGAAAATTACCAGTGCCATCCTGCCATTAAAGCTCCGGTTGCCGTATAATAAATATTAAACCTATTGCATGATTATTTCACTCATCGTTGCGGCAGGAACCAATAATGCGATAGGCAAAAACAATCAATTGCTATGGCATCTTCCGCAGGATCTTAAATTTTTTAAAAATACTACCTGGGCTATGCCGGTGATTATGGGCAGAAAAACCTTTGAATCTGTCGGGAAAAAACCATTGCCTGGGAGATTGAATATTATTCTTTCCGGAAGTAAAGATAGCGTTGAAGAAGGTGAACTAATTAAATA
>JBKDRQ010000020.1:0-3926 GCA_046341135.1 Bacteroidota bacterium | reverse complement strand
CGATCAGTTCCTTGATTATGTTTTCATATTGCGTAAACTTCTGCATCGTTTGCGGATCCCCTTTCATGTGCATGGCAATAATGGGCACGTTGAGTCGGGCAACCACTGCAGGCATTTGAGTGTCTAACAATCCCGCACTGATGTCATTCACCATATCAGCTCCAGCTTTTACTGCATGATTTGCGACGGAGGACTAGTAAGTGTCAATAGAAATGAAAATATCAGGAAAGGTTGTTTTGATGATTTCAATTGCGGGAACGACTCTTTCAATTTCTTCTTTTTCAGAAATTTTCTCTGCTCCCGGTCGCGTACTTTGTCCACCTATATCAATAATAGCAGCCCCTTCTTCTATCATTTTTGCGGCTGCCTTTATTACAGATTCGTCATTATGAAATCTGCTGCCTGCATAAAATGAGTCGGGGGTGATATTCAATATACCCATAACAACCGGCTGATCTATACTAAGCAGCCTTCCTTTACAATTCAGTGTAAACATTAATTTCTTTCAGCTAATTTTGAGGGTGAAATATTTATCACAAAACTACATCTTTCAAAGGTATGCATACGGAGCAGCAATATGATCAGGTTATTGAAGCGTGCAAATCCATTTTTGTCAATAAAGCAAAGGATTACGGTACTTCCTGGCGTGTGTACCGTCTCATTTCCATTGTTGATCAGATCTACATAAAAGCCAAACGTATTCGGACTATTCAGGAAAAAAAATCTCAAAAAATCGGCGATTCCATCGAGTCTGAATTTAAAGGGATTTTAAACTACGCCGTTATTGGTCTGATTCAATTGCAACTCAAAGAAGGTGATCCGGAAGAACTTGCCATCGATCATCTGGTTGCCTTATATGACGGATTTATCGCAGAAGCAAAAAAACTGATGATCGATAAAAATCATGATTATGGTGAGGCGTGGCGGGAAATGCATCAGGAGACTTTTGCCGATATGATTCTGGCAAGACTGCAGCGGATTCTGCAAATTGAAAAGAACAAAGGCGAAACCATCATCAGTGAAGGAGTGGAATCCAATTTGCTGGATATTATTAATTATTGTGTGTTTGCATTGATACTTATTCAGGAAGGGGTACATTTTTCTTAATGATCAATTGATTTAAATATAAGGGTGTATGAATAAAGTAAAATTATACTTGCCGTTTATTGTAAAATTGATTGTCTCCGGCATGTTTCTGTTGTCTGCTGTAGCCAAACTTTTTCCGGTTTGGGCATTTGAAAAGCAACTCGTGGATCTGGGAATCGCTTCCTGGGAACTTGCCCCTTATTTATCCCGATTCATTATTGCACTGGAAATCGCCATTGCCATTGGCTTGTTTCAAAAGCATTATCTGAAAACTTTTGTCATTCCATTAACCTTATTGCTGCTCCTCGCGTTTTGTGTTCATTTATCTATGCAGATGTATCAGCATGGTGCCATGAATGGTAATTGCGGATGCTTTGGGCAACTGATACCCATGACGCCACTGGAGGCCTTTATCAAAAATGTAATTACCGCTGCACTGCTGGTCTATCTGTATAAAAAATCAAGCGATAAAGAAAAAGGCCAGAATAAATTTGCTTATCTGCTGCTGATTTATGCATTAAGTGCTGCTCTTGTTTTTGTTTTATTTCCGCTACGCGCCGAGGATGAGGCAGTAGATCAACCAATTTCCACAGCGCCGGTACAGGTGATTGATTCAGTACCAACTACCGACACAACAATACAGCCCAAAATAAAAGATTCAGTTATTCAGCCTGTAAAAAGGGATACCGCTTCAGTTAAGTCGGGTCGTGCACCTGTACCAGCTGAAGTTAAAATAGATGAGCCGACTCCTGTACAGTCAAAGTTTTCAAGTTTTAATGAATTTGAAGGCAAGCAAGTGTCGCTCGATAAGGGTAAAAAAATTGTATGCCTGTTTGTGCCCGGATGTGAGCATTGTGTGGATGCTGCCAAGGAAATCGTAGCGCTCTCTAAAAAACACAAACTTCCTCCGGTATATATTTTGTTTCTGAATGAAGAGACTTTTAAAATTCCTGATTTTTTTAAGCAGGCCAACGGCTCTTTCCCTTATAAGGTATTGGAGAGTATCTCAGCATTTTTTAAGCTCTTAGGTAAGGATGCATCAACGCCCGGAGTAAATTATTTGTGGAATGGGAATATCATCAGATCTTATGAGGGTACTGGTGAACATAAGTTTGATGCAGCGGATATGATCAAAGCTATCGAGCAAAATGTGAAATGAATAGATTATTGCATGGGCTATTAGTACTTCTGGGTGTGGTTACGCTATTGTTCTGGCTTTTTCAGGGGCTAGGTGATCCTGCACGTATCATGATGGGACAATCAGGAGACAGTGTAACACTGGAAGCCATAAAAAAAGATTTACATCTGGATCAATCGCGGGGTAAGCAATTTTTGCTTTATCTGAATGATATTTCTCCTGTATCTTATTACACTAAATCGGAAATGGATGCTTTGGGTATTGGCGGGATTTTTTTAGGAGATGATAAAGGTGTTTGTATAAAGCTTCCTTACCTGCGTAAAAGTTATCAATCGAAAAGAAACGTAACTGATCTTATTGCAGAATCTCTTACAGGAACGATTCTATTAGCTGTAACGGCCATGCTTTTTGCTACGTTGATAGGTATGCTGCTTGGCGTAGTGGCTGCGTTGAAGCGGGGCACGATATGGGATACATCTTCTGTTATGGCAAGTATTCTGGGTGTTTCTATTCCTTCTTTTTTTATGGCAATGCTGATTGCCTGGATATTTGGCTATTTGCTGAGTGATTATACGGGTTTGCAAATGACGGGAAGCTGGAAAGAGCTGGATGATTATACGGGCGAAAGCACCTATAACTTTAAAAATTTAATACTTCCTGCCTTAACATTGGGTATCAGACCTCTTGCTATTATCACTCAATTAACAAGGAGTGTTATGATTGAAGAATTGCAAAAAGATTATATTCTCACTGCTTATGCCAAAGGGCTTGGTAATACAGCCATATATATACGTCATGCTTTACGCAATGCGTTGAATCCTGTTGTAACGGCTGTATCCGGCTGGTTTGCTGAATTGTTGGGCGGTGCTTTTTTTATCGAATATATTTTTGGATGGAAAGGACTCGGGAAGTTAACCGTAGAGGCTGTAGAACAACTGGATTATCCGCTTGTGATGGGATGTGTTTTGGTTGCGGCTTGTTTTTTTATTCTGATGGGTTTTATTACTGATCTGTTGTACATGCGTTTGGATCCCAGAGTAAGAATCAAGTAGTGCTGCAATAGGTATGTGCCAATATCTGTTTTTCCGGTTGGGTTTTATTATGAATATTTGTATCAATAATTGTATTGAATGAAATTTCTGATTGTTGGATTAGGAAATATTGGTTTGGAGTACGCCGGTACGCGTCACAATATAGGTTTTGATGTAGTAGGCGCACTGGTGAAGGAGCATGGAGGAAATTTCCATGCAGACCGATATGCTGATGTGGCGGAGATCAGTGTAAAAGGCAAAAAACTGATTTGTATACTACCCAACACCTATATGAATTTGAGTGGGAAGGCAGTAAAATACTGGATGCAAAAGGAAAAAATCGGCATCTCTCATATATTGGTTGTGGTTGATGATCTGGCATTGCCTCTTAGTCGTTTCCGCATGAGAGGATCGGGTAGCCATGCGGGACATAATGGTCTGCGGAGTATCGAAGAAGAGTTGTTTTCCAACCAGTATCCGCGTCTTCGCTTCGGAATCGGGAACGGTTTTCCTAAGGGTAAACAGGCAGATTTTGTGTTGGGCAAATGGAAAGCTGATGAGGAGTCTGTGGTGCAGGCTGCTATAGCACCTGCCGTTAAAGCTATTGAAGATTTTATACTGATGGGGCTTGAAAATGCCATGAACAGGGTGAACAGCTAATTGATATAAGC
>JBKDRQ010000019.1:0-2862 GCA_046341135.1 Bacteroidota bacterium | reverse complement strand
TCCTATGCCTGGTATCCCAACCGCGATTCTCTGAGCTATATACCAGTTTATCAGCTTGAAAATATTCCGACTTTTATTCGCACTACCCTTAGACATGAAGATTTCTGCAACGGATGGAATGAGTTGGTTCAGCTTGGACTTACCGACCCTACCGACCGTGATCTGCTGGTGAATGTAAAAACCTTAAAAGAATGGATTGATATCAAAATTAAAGCAAGTGGAACGGAAACCGACACCTTAATCTTCATAGCAAAGCTTCCGGAAAAAATTCAGGCGCAAATCAACTATCTCGAACTTAATAAAGAAGAATTATTGCCTAATAAATTAATGAGCAGTGCTGATATATTACAATCTGTTATCGAAAAAAAGTTAGTACTCAAAGCCGGCGACAAGGATATGATTATCATGCAGCATGAAATCGGATACCATCTACATCATCAGGATAAATTGATTCAATCTACTTTAGTAGTGAAAGGGGAAGATGAGGAACATACTGCCATGGCAAAAACGGTAGGACTTCCGCTCGGGATAGCAGCGAAGTTGATTTTGGAAGGAAAAATCGCAAGCAAGGGTTTGAAAATTCCAATTGAAAAAGAAATATATGAGCCGGTACTCATGGAACTTAAAAAGCACGGCATTGAATTTCATGAAAAGGTCAGCTAAGTACGTATCAAATTAACTTCAACAATTCCTCTTTTAATAACACAATCCCTTCTGTCGCAGGAAGCTCAATCGTCGTGAGTTGACGCAATGGTTGCATTTCGGGTATTTTTCTGTCTACTACAAATTTGGGAATAAACGGAGCAGTGTAATTGACCAATCCCGCTGCAGGATATACGACCAATGAAGTGCCAATCACCGCAAAAATATCAGCGTCTTGTACTATGCGTATCGCCTGCTCCATCATCGGCACGGGTTCTTCAAACCAAACAATATGCGGACGCAGCTGGGCATCATCCTCCGCCCGTTGTCCTAACTGTATATCCTCCCTGATTTGATAAACTAACTCCTCATCTTTTTCACTTCTCATCTTGAGGATTTCACCATGCAGGTGAAGTATGTTAGTTGACCCTCCGCGCTCATGCAAATCATCAATGTTCTGCGTGATGACATGTACATCAAAATGCTTTTCCAGTTCTGCCAGGCCAATGTGCGCCGCGTTGGGTACTGCTTCCAGCACATTCCGCCTCCTCATATTGTAAAAATCCAGCACCAGCTGAGGATCTCTTTTCCATGCACGCGGCGTTGCCACATCCTCTATATTATACCCTTCCCATAAGCCATCACTGTCTCGAAAAGTTTTTAAGCCACTTTCCGCACTGATACCGGCACCGGTTAGCACCACTAATTTCATTTTCATAATAACACAATTTACAAAATTTGAAGCCCAATAAACCCTATCACTTCTCTTTTATGATGAAATAAATTGAATATATTTGAGCATGCTTTCGAAGAAAACGCAATATGCATTTCAGGCGCTGTCGTACATGGCGCAGCAAAAAGGGAATGAACCAATTCTTATTGCAGATATATCCAAGAAAAGAAAAATTCCGTTGAAGTTTCTGGAAAATATACTCCTTACCTTACGGAAAGATGATATACTCGAAAGCAAAAAAGGCAAAGGAGGCGGTTACTATTTCAAAATTCCGCCACAGGAAATTACCCTCGCACGTATCATTCGTTTATTAGACGGCCCCATTGCTCCGCTCTCCTGTGTGAGCATGCACTTTTATGAACGTTGTAAAAACTGCGATGAAACACATTGCGGTTTGCACGACATGATGATTAAAGTAAGGGATGCCAATCTGAAAATTCTGGAAAACAAATCAATCGCCGATATTGCTTGAAATTCTTATCCTCCCCCCTCACCCCCTCCAAAGGGGGATAACACATCTCTCTATCTTGAATTCAAGTAAATAATTATTAATCTTCACTCAAATTCTTCAACATATCCGCCGTCATCTTATCCAGATGATACTCCTCCTTCCAGCCCCAGTCTCTTCTGGCCACCGTATCATCAATACTATAAGGCCATGTTTCTGCAATCTTTTGCCGATAATCGGGAGCATAGTGAATATAAAAATCCGGGATATGTTTTTGAATAGAGGCCGCTACTTCAGCAGGGGAAAAACTCATGGCTGAAATGTTATAGGAAGTGCGAACAGAAATATTTTCAGCTGGCGCCTCCATTAACTCCAATGTTGCCCGAATGGCATCAGGCATATACATCATGGGCAAATAAGTATTAGCTGCTAAAAAACAAGTGTATTCCTTTTGCTGCAAAGCTTCATGATAAATCTCTACTGCATAATCGGTGGTGCCGCCACCGGGAGCAGATTTATAAGAAATCAATCCGGGATAACGCAGACTGCGCACATCCACGCCATAACGTTGAAAATAATAATTACACCAAAACTCTCCCGCATATTTACTGATACCATACACTGTAGTGGGCTCAATAATCGTTTGCTGTGGACAAAATTCTTTAGGAGAAGTTGGGCCAAAAACAGCAATGGAGGAAGGCCAATAAACCTTATGTAATTTTTCCTCTCTTGCAATATCGAGCACATTCAACAGTGCTGTCATATTCAGATTCCAGGCAAGATTGGGATTCTTTTCTCCCGTAGCTGAAAGAATCGCGGCCAGTAAATAAATCTGTGTAATACCCTGACGAATCACCTGTACATGCAGCATTTCTTTATTCATCACATCCATACTTACATACGGACCTGTCCCGCTGAGTAGTGAATTCTCTTCCCTTAAATCGGAAGCAATCACATTTGCATTACCGTAAATATTTCTCAACGCAAGGGTGAGCTCCACCCCGATCTGACCGGACGCACCGATCACCAGAATTTTTTC
>JBKDRQ010000018.1:0-3433 GCA_046341135.1 Bacteroidota bacterium | reverse complement strand
CCTATATGCCTACCGTTACCGGTTGTGGTCATGCTTCTATCTATGCCGGAACTGTTCCGGCAATTCATGGAATAGTGGGAAATAACTGGATTGAGAAGAGAGAAAACAAAATGGTTTATTGCAGTGAGGATAAATCAGTTAAAGGTGTAGGTACTACCAGGTCAAACGGACAAATGAGTCCCCGCTATATGCTGACAACCAGCATCTGCGATGAATTAAAACTGGCGACGAATTTCAGGAGTAAAGTAATCGGTATTGCCATGAAAGACCGGGGCAGTATATTGCCTGCAGGACATAGTGCCGATGCCGCTTACTGGTATGAAGCTGCTAGCGGCAACTGGATCAGTTCTTCCCTTTATATGGATTCTTTGCCTGAATGGGTTAAGGATTTCAATGAAAAAAATTATCCAGACCGGTATTATCAAAATGGCTGGAATACTTTGTATGATATCAGCACTTACAAACAAAGCACAGCGGATATTCAGGAATATGAAGCGAGGCCATTAGGTAAAGACCAGTCAGGTTTTCCGTATGATTTAAAACGTTTTTCCGGAAACAACTATGATGCGATCTTAAAAACTCCTTACGGAAATAATTTCACGCTGGATCTTGCAAAACAAGCGATACAATATGAACAAATGGGTGCTGACAGCATCACCGATTTTTTAGCGATCAGTTTTTCTTCTCCCGATTATATCGGGCATAGTTTTGGTCCTAATAGCATAGAGATAGAAGACACCTATATCCGCCTGGATCAGGAACTCGGATATTTTTTTGAATATCTGGATAAAGTCGTTGGTAAAGGCAACTACCTAAGTTTTTTAACGGCAGATCATGGTGTTGCGCATGTGCCCGCTTTTTTACAGCAACATAAAATTCCGGCTGGAATTCTTGATGACAATGTACTTAAAGACACTTTAAACCGATATCTGAAAGAGAAATTCGGTGCAGAGCAACT
Source organism: Bacteroidota bacterium (assembly GCA_046341135.1). Taxonomy (GTDB): domain Bacteria; phylum Bacteroidota; class Bacteroidia; order Chitinophagales; family Chitinophagaceae; genus Lacibacter. Next base: position 2,475 of record JBKDRQ010000018.1, on the reverse strand, counting down.
CGTAAGTTATATACTAAACTATCAGGTTTATCTCAATCATAAAATGATAGACAGTATGGATATTTCCAAAGATGAAGTGATAAAAAATGTGACTGCACTTTTAATGAAAGAGGAAGGGATTGACCGTGTATTGGAAATGGATGAAGTGATGGAAATTGCGCTGCCTGAAAAGATGAGAGAACTAATCGTAAACGGATGGCATCCGGCGAGAAGTGGCGACATACAGCTTACCTTAAAACCAGGATGGATAGATGGCGGGAAAACCGGTACTACACACGGATTATGGAATCCCTACGACAGTCGTATTCCATTACTTTTTTATGGTTGGAATATACCACAAGGTTCAACAACTGAAGAAGTTTTTATGTCTGATATTGCTGCCACTGTGTCTGCCTTATTGAAAATTCAGCAACCCAGTGGATGTATCGGCAAATCGCTTGTGCCTTCTATGAATAAAAAATAACTGCTGAATTTTCACAGATTAAATGTATGGCATTAATCTTGTTTAATGTGTACAGAACTGTTTTTAATTATTTGTTTGAAAATAAACTGACATATTGTCTAATGTTCATATATGAATAAAAATATTTTTTTGAGGCCGCAAGAAGAGGATATGGATTTTTTACCTATCATTCCGCTGAATGAAACAGATGTAGAGCAGGAGGAAATTGATACAGATAAGGATTTACCCATTCTACCTTTAAGGAATACCGTTTTATTTCCGGGTGTTGTGTTACCGATTACAGTGGGAAGAGACAAAAGTATTCAGGCCGTTAATGAGGCGTACAAAAATGACAAGCTGGTGGGAGTGATTGCACAGAAGGACAGCAATCTGGAAGACCCGACCGTAAATGATCTTCAGCAGGTAGGCACCATAGCCAAAGTAGTGAAATTAATCCAGATGCCTGACGGAGGTACTACGGTAATTATACAAGTAAAAAAAATATTTAAGATCACTTCAATAACAGCTGAAGAGCCTTTTTTCAAGGCAAGGGTAACCCTTCTGAATGACGATGCAATAACTGATACAGCCAATTTTCAGGCTTTGGCGGGATCAATAAAGGATCTGGCAACACAAATCATTCAGCTGTCTCCAAATTTACCCAGTGAAGCTGCCATCATTCTTAAGAACATCGAAAACCCTGCGTTTTTAATTCACTTTGTAAGTAATAATCTGAATGCAGATATTGCCGAGAAACAACAATTACTGGAAACACAAAATCTTTCTCAACGGGCTGAGTTATTATTAACCTTATTACAAAGAGAGTTACAGTATGCGGAGCTAAAAAACAAGGTAACCAGCAAAACACGAACAGAGCTGGATAAGCAGCAGCGCGAATACTTCCTGCAACAACAGATGAAAAGTATCAAAGAAGAGTTAGGAGGAGACTCCAATGATCTGGAGATACAGGAGATGAAGAAAAAGGCAGAGGCAAAAAAATGGACGAAGGCCGCTGCAGAAATGTTTAAAAAAGGGATAGAGAAACTGGATCGTATGCATCCTTCCACACCGGATTATTCAGTTGTGTATAACCACCTTGATTTAATGCTGGATTTACCCTGGGAGGAATTTACGCAAGACCAATACGATTTAAAGAAAGCAAAAAAAGTACTGGATCAGGATCATTATGGTATTAATAAAATCAAGGAGCGCATTTTAGAATATTTGGCAGTACTCAAATTAAAGGGCGATATGAAGAGTCCGATTCTTTGTTTCTTAGGTCCTCCTGGCATCGGCAAAACATCCCTAGGCAAAAGTATCGCCGCTGCATTGGGCAGAAAGTACGTAAGAATCAGTTTGGGTGGCTTACATGATGAGAGTGAAATACGTGGACATCGAAAAACGTATATCGGAGCCATGCCCGGCAGAATTATCCAGTCGCTCAGAAAAGTAAAATCCGGTAATCCGGTTATGATTTTAGATGAAATAGATAAAGTGGGTACTGATTTCAGAGGAGATCCTTCCAGTGCATTATTGGAATTACTGGATCCCGAGCAGAACCATACTTTCTATGACAATTATCTGGAGCTGGAATATGATTTATCCAAAGTCTTATTTATTGCCACGGCCAATAATATCGCATCAATACAGCCCGCTCTAAGAGATCGTCTGGAGATTATTGATCTTTCTGGCTATGCGGTAGAGGAGAAGATAGAGATAGCAAAAAGACATCTCATTCCCAAGCAAAAGTCTGCACATGGTCTAGATAAAATGAATTTCACGATCCGTGATATTGTCTCAAGAAAACTGATTGAAGAATACACCCGTGAAAGTGGTGTGCGAGAGTTAGACCGGATGCTGGCTTCCGTTATGCGTTCGCAGGCGAAAGAAGTTTCCTTAAAGGGGAAACTTAAAGCGCAGATAACCAACAAGGATATTGAGAAAATTCTTGGCAAACCCCGTTATTCTAATGAGATATATAAAACGGCTCAAATACCCGGTGTGGCCGTTGGTTTAGCCTGGACGGCAGTGGG
>JBKDRQ010000017.1:0-2697 GCA_046341135.1 Bacteroidota bacterium | reverse complement strand
GTCATAATGTAGGCAGAGCTCGTGCTTCTTTAGAAGCAGCACTTCAAAGCATTCAGGCTAAAACACTGGTGATTGGTATCAGCCATGATCTTTTGTTTCCTATCAACGAACAGGAGTATCTTGCAGCGCATATCCCAGGTGCCCAATTTAAAAGTTTATCTTCCTTCTATGGACATGATGGATTTTTATTGGAATATGCACAGTTGTCGGAAGCGATTGAAGGATTTTTATCATCAACCAATAAAGAAAATAAATTAAAAACATTAATCAGTTAATTATGCCGGCAGATAAAAAATTAGTGATTGGCCTTTTTGGCTTCGGTGTAGTGGGAGAAGGTTTATACCGTATTCTTCAGAAGACAGAATCTTTGAATGCACAGATAAAAAAAGTGTGTATCAAAAATCCCAATAAAAAAAGAAATGCACCCGACAGTCTGTTTACCACAGACAAAGATGAAATATTGAATGATCCTGAGATCAATGTGATCGTAGAGGTGATTAATGAAAGTCAGCCTGCTTACGAAATCGTAACGACAGCTTTTAAAAATGGAAAAGAAGTGGTGAGTGCCAGCAAGAAAATGATTGCGGAGCATTTGCCTGAATTGCTGGAGCTTCAGAAAAAAACAGGCTTGTCATTATTGTATGAAGCATCAGCCTGTGCATCTATTCCTGTAATTCGTAATCTGGAAGAATATTATGATAATGATTTGTTGCATGGTTTGAGAGGGATTGTAAACGGAAGTACCAATTACATCCTCACTAAAATGTTTGAAGATAAACTTGATTTCAAACAAGCATTATTACAGGCGCAGCAATTGGGTTTTGCGGAAGTAGATCCTACACTGGATGTGGATGGATGGGATGCGTTGAATAAGTGGGTGATTTTGTTATTGCATGCCTATGGCGTAGTCGTGAAGCCAACCGATTTATTATTTACAGGCATACAAAATATCAATGGATCCGATGCGGATGTAGGAAGAGAGAAGCATTTTGAAATTCGTTTGGTGGGGCAAGCCAAAAAATTAGAGAATGGTAAGGTGGCTGCTTTTGTATTGCCGCAGTTTGTCAAACAGGAAGATCATCTGAGTTTTGTGAAGAATGAATATAACGGTGCGGTGCTGGAAAGTTCATTCTCCGATAAGCAGTTCTTCTATGGTAAAGGTGCAGGTTCGTTCCCAACAGCATCTGCAGTATTGAGTGATATATCTGCTTTGCGTTATGGATATCGTTATGAGTATAAGAAATTATATTATCATAAGCCGAATGAGCTCACCAATGATTATTATCTGAAAGTGTATTTAAGTTTCGATGACTGGAATCAGGTTCCGAAAGATAAGTTTGAATGGATTGAAGAGTGGCATGCGGAGAATGAAAGAAAATATCTGGTTGGGGTAATTCATGCAGATGAATTGTTGAAGAACGATTGGTGGAGACAGAATGGTATTTCTCTCATATTGAAACCCGATCCAATCATTGAAGATGTAGAGATTCGTAAACTGAAAAAGAAGAGTCTGGAACTGGCAGGTTTACAATTATAACAGAAACTAGAGATGGAATCATTACAAAAGTTAAGTGAGACATTACAGGGTATTTCTTCCGAAGAAGGGTTGGCGTATCTCGGACAGCATCATGCGGCCGACAGTATCTTCTCAACCAGTTTTGGTATAGAAGATCAGGCGATCAGCCATCTGATATTTTCTGCCAATCAACCCATTGATGTTTTTACTTTGGATACAGGCAGAATGTTTACGGAGACCTATAGTACCTGGCGACAAACGCTGGAAACATACAGTAAGTCGATTCATGCTTATTATCCGGAAGCAGCGCCGTTGCAGGAATATGTTACAAAGAATGGACCCAATGCTTTTTATGAATCGGTAGAACTCAGGAAATCCTGTTGTTATATTCGCAAAGTGGAGCCTTTGAAAAGTGCGTTGATAGGAAAGAAAATATGGATTACGGGTCTGCGTGCCGAGCAGAGCGCCAATCGTCAGCAAATGAATAAAGTGGAGTGGGATGAAGGCAATCAAATCATTAAATATCATCCCATCCTCGACTGGACATGGGATCAGTTAAAAGAATTTATCCGCGTCAACCAGGTGCCGTATAATGCGTTGCATGACAAGGGATTTGTGAGCATCGGTTGCGCGCCCTGCACCCGTGCCATCCGGGAAGGGGAAGATTTTCGTGCAGGGCGCTGGTGGTGGGAAGATAATAGCAAGAAGGAATGTGGGTTGCATACGAAATAACATTTTGTAAAACTCAAAGGTCAAAACTCAAAACCTAAAAGTTTTATTGGTTTTGCCTTTTGACTTTCAAATACACACAAACCCAATTTTCGACTCTCTTTTTGTAAAAAAGCTGTTTCTTTGCAAAAGAAATTCTACTCAAAAGATAGAGTAATACAATTATGAGCGCATACAGATTAGATTATCTAGAGCAACTCGAAGCGGAAAGCATCCATATTTTCCGCGAAGTAGCAGCACAGTTTGAAAGGCCGGCATTATTATTCAGTGGAGGAAAAGACTCCATTACGCTGGTGCAACTCGCACGTAAGGCATTTGCACCTGGCAAATTTCCTTTTCCATTAGTGCACATTGATACGGGACATAATTTCCCGGAAGCATTGGAGTACCGCGACTGGCTGGCGAAGGAAGTAGGAGCAGAGCTGATTGTAAGAAAGGTTGAAGATACCATT
>JBKDRQ010000016.1:0-3652 GCA_046341135.1 Bacteroidota bacterium | reverse complement strand
ACTCAAATCAATTTTTGATCCTGAGTTGCCGGTGAATATTTATGATTTAGGACTTATCTATAAAATAGATATACAGGATAATGGGTATGTGCAGATAACGATGACACTCACAGCTCCCAGTTGTCCGGCTGCACAATCGCTTCCGGTAGAAGTGGATCAGAAAATCAGAGAAGTGGAAGGGGTGACTGATGTCAATGTGATGATTACCTGGACGCCCAAATGGGAGAAGAGTATGATGAGTGAAGTGGCCGCTTTGGAATTAGGATTTATGTAAATAAAAATTTAGAATCTGGCAATGATTTCTTTAGATAGTTTGATGGGTAATCAGGGTCCTAATTATCCTGAGCAGGTAGTGGCCCCTTACAGAAAAGAACTGGCTGATGCAGGATTTCATCCACTGATGACAGCACAAGAGGTAGATGAGGTGATGAAAAATAATCAAGGAAAGGTGATGCTGATTGTGCTCAATATTGTGTGTGGATGCAGCGCGCGAGTGAGCAGACCGGGAGCGATATTGAGTTTTTTCAATCATGTGGTTCCTGATTGTAAGCTCACGCTTTTTGCAGGGATGGAAAAAGAAGCAGTGGCATACTTCAGAGCTAATTATCTGAGTGGAGTTACTCCTTCTTCTCCCAATATTTTAGTGATGAAAGATGGACAAGTATTACTTCATCTGCAACGGCATCAGATTGAGACTTCAGATGCGGGAACAATTGCTGATAGTCTGATTGAGGTCTATAATCAGTATTGCACAATCAAAACAACAGAAGAAGAAAGAGCTGATTTAAGAAATTATTTTCAACAGGTATATCAGGTGGATCCACTGGCTGAACAAGCATAATGAAGCATTCGCCTTTTAATAAATAATATTAAATATGAAAATTACGGCTACTGAAGAATATGGCATAAGAATTCTTATCAGAGTTGCTTCTGCTGACAGATACAAGGGTTTGAGTATTCCGCAGCTTAGTGAAGCGGAAGGTCTGACAGAGCCACATGTGGCAAAAATTTGCCGAACCCTTCGTATCAGCGGATTTATCAATAGTACACCGGGAAACAAAGGAGGGTATGTGTTGAATAAAGAAGCTGACGAAATCGTCATCAATGATGTTATGAAAGCACTAGGAGGTACCTTATTCGATCAGCAATTTTGTGATGCACATACAGGTATTGGAAAATTATGTACCAACTCGGTGGATTGCAGCACCCGTTCGCTATGGAAAATGATTCAATTTACTGTTGATAATCTCCTTAATAAACTAACTCTTGGAGATTTATTGGTGCGAGAAAAAGAAGTGGAACTGAAGATTGAACAGGTTCTGCAGAGAAATATGAAAAGCTTAATCCATAAATAGTCTTATTTTTTTCTATAGGCTTCAGTGCATATTAATTTTTAAAAATTTTATGTTTCGCTGAATACCTGCAAATTTGCTTCTGCTTAAAGGAGATTCCTTAAATATTTCTTTAAATTTCTCTTCACTCATTGCTTCCCACTCAGCTAAACTTAGATTTAAAATTTCAGGCAAGGGCTGCAATTTATTTTCATTATGCGGCTTGCTAAATCTATTCCAGGGACAAACATCCTGACAGGTATCGCACCCAAACATCCAATGATCAAATTTTCCTTTATAGGTATCAGGAATGAGCGCATCTTTCAGTTCAATGGTAAAGTATGAAATACACTTGCTGCCATCTACTACTTTATTGGGTAGGATAGCTTCTGTTGGGCATTGATCTATGCAGGCAGTACATGTGCCGCAGTAATCTTTATTAAAGGGAGCATCAGGTTCTATTTGTAAATCGGTAATCAGCGTTGCTATAAAGAAAAAGGAGCCTGATTGTCTGGTGATGAGATTTCCGTTTTTACCTACCCATCCCAATCCGCTCTTCAAAGCCCAGCTTCTTTCCAGTACCGGAGCGCTATCTACAAAACCTCTCCCATTAATATCTCCAATGTTTGTTTTGATATCGTTAAGTAGTGTTTTTAATTTTTCTCTGATGATATTATGATAATCATTGCCATAAGCGTATTTGGAAATCTTAGGAGCTTCTACATTTTGTTGTATTGAGGGATAATAATTCAGCATCAGCGTAATCACTATTTTGGCACCGGGCACAAGCTTGGTTGGGTCAATACGTAAATCGAAATAGTTTTCCATATAGGACATATTCCCGTGCATACCTTTTGACAACCATTGTTCAAGTCGCCTGGCATCTTCATCTAGTTTTTCTGCTTTGGCAAATCCGCAATACTGAAATCCCAGCTCTAAGGATTTGCTTCTAATATGTTCCTTGTATTTATCGGGAGAGATCAAATTATATAATTAAAAAGCGCTGTCAACTAAATTTTTTAATTCATTATACGATGCATACCTGTCTTTACGATTCAGGTTGGTTACAAAAAGAATGGCGGCATACTTTTTTTGATTATTAATCCATGGGAAGCTACCGAATAAGCCCGGACTAGAAATATTTTGACTTCTGGGAGACGATGGCATAGCATCTTTTTGTGGAGTAATGGCCAGTGGCTGATCCATGAGCCATTCCCCGAATCCATAGCCCCATTTCCCTGCTTCATCAGGAGAGTAGGCGATAACACAATCTTTACCCAATTTATTTTTTTGCATTTCATAGATCAATGCTTTACTGATGATTCTTTTGCCTTTATAAACTCCTTCTTGTAAAATCATTTGTAAAAAATTAATATAGTTATTTGGTGTGCTATATGCGCCTCCGGCTGCTAAGGGCAGTCCTGTTTTGCCAAAATCGGTATTGTTCATTTCGAGCGGTTCGGCAATTCTTTCTTTGAATAGTGTTTCAAAATCTTTTTCTCCAACCTTTTCCATGACTGCTGCTAATATTTGCAAGCCCATATTTCCATAGCGAAATATTTTGCCTGGCTCTCCCTCCATAGGATAAGTGGCAATAGATTCGAGGTATTCGTTTGTAGTTTGAATTTTTTGAAAAGCAGCAATAGTTTCTCTAAGTCCTCCATCTTTGATACCGGTAGTATGGGAGAGACAGTGCCATATTTTGATATGTCCTTTTCCGTTTTTAGAAAGTATCGGTAAAAATTTACCAACGGTGTCACTTAAACGAAATTTATTTTCATCTACAAAGGTCATCGCCATCGCTGCAGTAAGCCATTTGCTCGCGCTCGCTATTCGCTCGCGCGTATCGGGCGTAAAATCATAGAGGAAAGCATCTTCTTCTATATCTTTTAGCCGTGCACGCATCTTCGCAGCTGCAATCTGCCGCTTGCTCATATCATTAAAACTTTGGCTGTAAGCAATTTGGGTGTCTTTTAAAATTATCAGTACAGCTCTACCTCCCAGGTCTACAAGATTTTCATTTACCCAGTCATTCACTTTTTGAAAACGCTCCTGACTGTAAACAGACTGAAATAATAACATAAAAGCTAAGATGGTGCTGACTTTTAGTCGGACTAACTTGAAAAAAACTGACATACTTACTGAATTATTCAATTGGAAATGCATTTGCTGCTCTTTTAGTAAAGGTATTTCAAAGAAATTGGAACATATATATCAAAAAAGAGTAAAATAATTTTTTAACAATATTCCTGAAATAAACACTGATTTATGAATTTAAGCAATTTTACCATTAAGGCGGCAGAGGCCATCCAGCAATCTCA
>JBKDRQ010000015.1:0-3967 GCA_046341135.1 Bacteroidota bacterium | reverse complement strand
TATGTCGTAGTCGTTGATATATTAGGCGTTGTATAGGTGGGGGAAGCACTCTGTAATGGTGCGCCTCCTGTTGGAGCCGCATACCAATCAATCACTTCTCCTGAGCCGGGAGTCGCAGATAAACTTACCGTACCCGATCCGCAACGGCTGCCTCCCGTAACACCAGGTGCTGCAGGTAAAGTATTGATCGTTGCCGTTACAGCAGTACGTGTAGCAGATACACAGCCTGTTGTACTATTTATCGATTCAACATAATATGTCGTAGTCGTTGATATATTAGGCGTTGTATAGGTGGAGGAAGCACTCTGTAATGGTGTGCCTCCTGTTGCAGCCGCATACCAATCAATCACTTCTCCTGAGCCGGGAGTTGCAGATAAATTTACCGTACCCGATCCGCAACGGCTGCCTCCCGTAACAGAAGGTGCTGCAGGTAGTCCATTAACGACAACCACAATCTCCTTAAATGGCCTACATGTTACGTCTGTAGGCGTAGGATTTAAGATGGCGTAAACGTAATATGTGGCAGGAGTATTGGGCAATGATCCTGCTGTTCCCAAAGCACCACCAACATAACTGGCGAGGCCGGATCCATTAGGCGTTGCTGTTCCCAAAGTATTTGTTCCGCCATATATTGCTAAAGAATCTGTCTGTTTTGTAAGAAAATAAACAAACTTAATTGCATTAGTACCGGTGGCGGTAGTAGTAACTTGTAAAGAGGGCAAATCTGCGCCCTGACATAATGGAGAAATAGTATTGGGATTCGTAATTGTGGGGCAGCAGTTTGCAAGTGGTTGACAAATACCGCCATTACAATTACCCCCTGCTACGGACTTATTAATTGTAGCACCTAGTGCAGCATCAGTGGTGTAACTGGTAATAGACTTCCATGAACTTGACCCATCCGTTTGTCTGTATGCAATTATAACCTGGCCTGCGCTAGTAGGATCTGAGGAAGCTGCTACATAATTTATGATAGAAGGTTTTGTAGTAGCATATTGATTATAAATTTGTGTCGCCCCTACAATAGGTGTCGATGGCGGAGACGTAGCTGAGGATGGTAAACAAAAATTTGCATTTGTGTGACTAAAATCATTTGCATAAGTAGAATTAGTTATATTCGTTGGATTTGTAGACCAATATACCATATCTTGAGGAACTCCATTAGGATCATATAAGGCAATCCAACCATCTATATTAATAAGTCGAAGCCCTCCACCAATTACGCAATAATTTGATGAAGGAGAAAGATAAATATCGATATTCCCATTTGTAAAACCTGCAGGCTGCTTTGACCCGATAACCCGATGACCTCCGGGAGGTATAATTGCTGTAGCCGTATCTGGGATTCTAATCACTCCTCCCTGTGGGCCAAAACCACTTCTCATTGCAAGAAACCAGCCCTTTAGATTAACAGGGAAACAACTTTTATTGTATAGCTCTATGTATTCTTTACTATTAACATATATTAATCCATTTGGAGCAGTTGAAGATACACCATCTGGCATAATATATAATTCATTTATCACCACCTGCCCCAAAATATTTTTTGAAGCGATCATTAAAAAACCAAGAAGTATGATTTTAGGTATAAACTTCATAAAACAAGTTTGATATTTCGAGTAAAGTAATATATTAATGACAACCCTTAAGGCGCCACGCAATTTAACGCAAAAACAAACAAATGTTCAGATTAAATTTAATTTTTTTCAATAAAAAGCAAGACTTCTTATATAAAGACAACCAAAATATCCAATCAGCTGCTGAAAATCAAAAAGTAATGAATAAAATACCCCATGTAAATAAACGAGAATTGAGCAGGTTTATTATTGAATAACCACGGAAAAGTAATGCTTACCGCACTATCGACACCACCCCTGCTCTGGCTTTGCTGTTATCGCCCAGTCTGACAATATAGTAATAAGGCCCTACCGGCAATGGCGCTCCTTTATTGGTGCCATCCCAGGCATTGGAGCTGTTATAGCCCTTGCGCTCAAATAACTTGGTTCCGTAACGATTATACACTTCAACAACACAATTGGTATATTGATCTATTTTATCAATGATCCATAAATCATGAACGCCATCTCCGTTCGGACTGAATACATTAGGTATGTCAATCGGCTGCAATACTACTACGGTTACATTATCAGAGCCTACGCATCCATCTGCTGTAACTACCGTGATATTGTAAGTTATATCGATGAGTGGACTAGCCGTTGGCCTGGGAATTTTTGGGTTGGAGAGATTATTATTCGGAGACCACAATATGTCAACCCCGTTGCCCAAAGCAATACCTTGCAACAATACCGATTCTCCTAAATTAATCCTTCTGTCCGGACCCGCACTGACGGTAGGCAATGGATTCACATTTACAATAACCGGTAATCTTCCACTCTCGCATCCGTTGGGAGGAATTGTCTGGCTAACATAAAATACCTGCTCACCATCGCTATTTGTTGTGGGTGTAGGAGCAGTAGGTGTGCCGGTGCCGCCTGCCAATGTCGAATACCATAACAGATTGACACCGGATGCCACAACAGGCCCTAAAGGAACGTCCCCTACGCAATACGCCGGCTGCGCAGGAGCAGTAGGCAAAGGAGATTGCAAGCGCGTCGGCCCAACATTTTGAGTGGCAATATCTGAAACGCAGCCTGTGGTTTTATTTCTTATGGTGAAATTAAAATTTGTATTCGGAGTCAGGCCATCAAACTTCGGATCATCCTGATAGTTGATGCCATTTCTGCTGTACTCATAAACAATACCCGGAGGTACAGTATTGGTAATGGATATACTGCCGCTATTAATGGTACATGTAGGAGCCGTGATAGCAAGTGCCGGAACCGGAGGTTTAGGATTTACTGTTACAGCTACCGTAAAAGGATCGCTGGTACAAAAATCGGGTGACACACCGGAACGGGCAGTGACAGTATACACAACATTTACTGATGCCGCGTTGGTGTTTTCAAGACCGGCGGCATCTACTTTAGCTGCATTATTACCCGGCGCCAAACCATTAACTCCAGGTACTGAAGGTGCAGCCCAGCTATAGGTTGTTCCATTCAGAATTTTTCCATCAATGCCATTTACCGGTGCATATTCAAATGGCAATCCACTGCAAATTGTTATAGACTTATCCTTCACAAATAACTTCGACAAGGTAACTGTTACAGTAAATGGATTTCCCGGGCAACCGGCAGCAGAAGGTGTGATGGTATAAATCGCGTTCACATCATTAGTAGTGGTATTGGTAAGCAGGCCATCAATCGTAGTAATCCCATTTCTATTTTCCGGATTACCATTAATAAATCCGGTACCCGCCGGCGCCGGCCATGTATAGGTAGTACCTGAAGGTACCACTCCATTCGTTCCGTTAACAGGAATAAACTGAAAAGCACTGCCACTGCATACAGTTAATGAAGCATTATTAATTGCCGGTACTGCTTGCACATTTATTACAGCCACATTCGAAGTAACAGCTCCACAATTATTCGACACTTCAGCATAATAATAAAAAGTGCCCGACACTGATACCGGTGGCGTATATGTAGAGGTAGTTGCTGATGAAATTAACGTCCCCCCTGTATTGCTATTGGAGGTATTCCGATACCATCTGTACGTTAAAGCACCGGCTGTAGTTCCGGAATTGACAGCAATTACTTCTAATTCGGTAGCCACTCCTGCTGCACATACGCTGTATCCGGTTGGCTGATCAGTTATGACAGGTTTATCATTAACAGTAATGGCTATCGTTTTGGGAGAACAGCCTGCTGGCAGCGCCGTAGGGGTGAAGGTCATTATAGCACTACCTGTAGCAACACTTGTTACCTGACCGGTAATACTATTAACTGTCGCAACTGCATTAGCACCAGATGTCCAACTTCCCGGAACAGTCGCTCCCGATTCTGTTGCTGTTAAGGCAGTGCCCGCTCCCACACATATCGTACTACCCGGATTGGCTGCCAATACA
>JBKDRQ010000014.1:0-3759 GCA_046341135.1 Bacteroidota bacterium | reverse complement strand
ATTGTTTTGAAATGTCGGCGAAATTACATCAATTTGATGAAATCAAAGGAGACTGTGGAGTATGATTATGCTAACGAAAGTTAACCTTTTTTAATACTCTAATTCTAAACCTAGCCGGTCTCTCAGTTCTTTGATAGCCGGATATTGCTCTGCCATTTTCAGATACTGATCTTTTATTGACAAAACAGGTCCGACGGCAATTTCATCCCGGGCAAGTTCGATGTATTCTGTCTCAATTGATAATCCCTTATGTCCGTATTGATTTTTCAGAAATTCAAGCAGACTGTTTTTTTCCTGGTTGAAGAAACCCAACTGGATATCGCCGGTGCAGACCACACTTAATACGTCCTGAGAAATAATTTTTATAGTCATCATTTCAAAGTTGGTAGCAGTAGAGTTTTTCTGATCAGCTTTTAATTGTGTGATATACGATTTCCAGCAATTATTTAGATTGTCTTCTTGAATTGTTTTCTGTTCAATTTCTGTTTGTAATTTCTGGCTTACGCGCTCCCTGATTTTAGAAAGTTGTCCAATGCTGGAGATTTTTACAGATGATTCAATGGTTAGTCTGGATTCAGGAGTTTTTATTTCCTGCGATGGCTCTACTGACACATCTTTATTTTCAGCTGTTTTTTTCTTGCTGGCAGGTATGGGCTTCAGGCTGCGAAACTGAACAGGTTTTACGGATTCAATTTGTTTTTTTTTTAAGTCACCGCTTACGTCAATTGCCTGCGTTAAGTAGGTAAGTTTTATTAAAGTAAGTTCTGTATGCAAACGTTTATTTCTTGCCTGCTTCAATTGAATTTCTGATTCATTGAGTATGTTGAGGGCACTGATAATAAACGATCCTGACACACCAGAAGCTGTCTGCTGATAGCGTTCTCTGAAGCTTTCAACGGTTTCCAGCAGGTCAGCGATTTTTTTATCCTTACAAACAAGCAGGTTGCGGAAAAATTCGGAGAGGCCTCCCAGCAGGGTATCTGCTTCGAATCCTTTACGATTGATCTCATCGTATAGCAGCATAACGCCCGACAAGTCTTCTGCCTGCATGAAGGAAAGGAAACGGAAGAAATAATCTGCGTCTAAAATATTGAGATGTTCAAGGGTGTTGTTATAAGTAAGATTGCCTCCTGTGAAGCTAACGATCTTGTCGAGTATGCTCAGCGAATCACGCATGCATCCCTCACTTTTTTGCGCAATGAGTTCAAGCGCGGCTTTTTCGGCTTTGATATCTTCTTTTACTGTAATCTCTTCCAGATGCTCCACTGTGTCATGAGTAGTGATTCTTTTAAAGTCGAAAATCTGACAGCGGCTTAGTATGGTGGGAAGAATTTTATGTTTTTCTGTAGTGGCCAGAATGAAAATGGCATAATGTGGGGGCTCTTCCAGTGTTTTCAGAAACGCATTAAAGGCACTGGAGGAGAGCATGTGTACCTCGTCTATGATATACACTTTATACTTGCCCATCTGAGGTACAAACCGGACTTGCTCAATAAGGGCTCTGATATCTTCCACAGAATTGTTGCTGGCGGCATCCAGTTCATGGATATTGAGGGAAGTCCCTTCATTAAAACTGATACAGCTGGTACACTTATCGCAAGCTTCTCCATTGGGCTGCAAATATTGGCAATTGATTGTTTTTGCCAGAATACGCGCACAGGTGGTTTTGCCTACTCCTCTGGGCCCGCAAAATAAAAAAGCGTGTGCCAGTTGTTGTTGCTGAATAGCATTCTTCAGGGTAGTTGTAATATGCTTTTGACCAACAACCGTATCAAAGGTTTGGGGACGATATTTTCTGGCGGAAACGATAAACTGATCCATAAAGATGCTTGCAATTTATGTAAAAGTCGGGATTGGTTGCCTCCTCTTTTGCAGGATCTGTTTGCAGATCCCGAAATTTAGTATAACTTCGCCCTTTAATGCAACTCTCCACTCGTCATCTGCTTGGCATTAAAGATCTTACTCGGCAAGACATTTCATTAATTTTAGACACAGCAACACAGTTTAAGGAGGTATTACAGCGTCCCATTAAAAAAGTACCTTCCTTAAGAGATGTGACTATTGTAAATCTTTTCTACGAAAATTCTACCCGCACCCGTATCTCTTTTGAACTGGCTGAAAAAAGGCTAAGTGCCGACACGATCAACTTTACAGCATCGGGTTCTTCTGCCGCAAAAGGGGAAACTTTGCTGGATACGGTCAATAATATTCTGAGTATGAAGGTGGATATGGTGGTGATGCGGCATAGTGCCAGCGGTGCACCCCAATTTTTGGCTCGTCATATACCTGCTGCTATTGTCAATGCAGGGGATGGTATCAATGAGCACCCCACGCAGGCATTGCTTGATGCTTTTTCCATTCGCGAAAAACTCGGTGCACTGGAAGGGAAAAAAGTGGCGATTATCGGAGATATCATGCACAGTAGGGTAGCATTAAGCAATATGTATCTGTTGAAAAAGATGGGTGCAGAAGTAACGGTAGTAGGCCCGCCCACATTGTTGCCGAAGTATATTGAGTCCGCTTTTGGTGTAAATGTTTCATACAACGTAGAGGAAACGCTTAACTGGTGTGATGTGGCGAATGTATTGCGCATACAACTGGAAAGACAAAATCAGCCTTTATTTTCTTCTCTCAGAGAATACAACCTCGCTTTCGGCATCAGCAAGAAACTGCTGAATAGTCTGAAGAAAGAAATAGTTATCATGCATCCCGGCCCTATCAACAGAGGGGTGGAGTTGGATAGCGATGTGGCTGACAGTCATCAATCCATTATCCTGCAACAGGTTGAGAACGGCGTGGCTGTTCGGATGGCCGTACTTTATCTGCTGGCTGGTAAGCGGGCGGAGAATTAGTGGTTGGCTAAAAACTCAAACACCGCCTTCTTCACTTTGTTGTCTCTGTATATTTTTCGATGACCCAGCTCTTTTGTCAGCATAAATTTAAAATTTGGCAAATGTATTTGCTGAACTTTTTCTGCGTCACTCCATGGCGTGATTTCATCATTTTCATCATGTATCCACAGTATTTTTGCTTTGATATGAGGCGCTGCTTTTGAAATAGAAATATCTGCTGCGTTGAATCCGCTTTTTTCTGCAATTAATTTTTCCATTTCACTTTTGATGTTTTCATCGATATGCAGAAAACGACAGAAGGTTTGAATGGCTGTATTGGTTTCAGTAGCGGGTGCGATCAATGCGGCTTTTATATTTTCATGGTCGGGCAAATCTTTCAAAAACAAACTCAATGCCAGTCCACCAAAGGAATGCGCAATAAAAGCATCAATCGGACCAAAGCTTTCGTAAGCTTTTTGAATCATGGCTTTATAATCAAACACCGACAGTTGTTTGCCGCTGCTTTTTCCATGTGCCGGCGCATCGATGGCAATTACTTCATATTCCTGTTTGATCAATGGCTTCACAAAATGATCAAACTTCATAATGGTGGAAGAGAAGCCATGCAGGATCATAACCTTTTTTGTTTGAGGATGATTCCAGCGGTAGCCCACTAGTTCATAAGGAGAAAGCTTCATCGTAATTTTTTCCGCCTCTTTAAAAATAGACGGGATCTTTTTAGGAACATTTCGTA
The DNA here is from genome assembly GCA_046341135.1 of Bacteroidota bacterium. Taxonomy (GTDB): domain Bacteria; phylum Bacteroidota; class Bacteroidia; order Chitinophagales; family Chitinophagaceae; genus Lacibacter. The sequence goes on along the minus strand of JBKDRQ010000014.1, from coordinate 174 downwards.
CCGGTGTTAAAAATAATTTCAAAGCATAGGCACCTGCTTTTTTTGTTGAAAATGAAGCATAAAAAGCCAACTTAAAGCGAATGAATGCGATGACTATTTTTTGTGCAGTTTTGATGGGCATGAATTTTTTGGTTTTGCCTTTTGCCTTTTGACTTGTTAAGATTTATTATACAA
>JBKDRQ010000013.1:0-6609 GCA_046341135.1 Bacteroidota bacterium | reverse complement strand
ATTTATAATAAGACCGGAACAACCTGACAATATGCTCATGTCCCCCCCAATAGCGATGCTGATTATCAATCTTCATTAAATTTGGAGGAGAACCGACATCGATTAGGAAAGAAATGATTTTCTGGAAAATTCATTTCAAACTATCTAAACCCTATCCTGTCCCGATCGTCCCATTTTCGTTGAGAGGACTTCTCATCCAGGGCTCAATATTCAACAACAGATAAATGAGAACCCTTTCAGGTTTTGCCCTTTGATGTTTAACTTAAAAAAGACAACTGCCTCTGGATAACAGATAATCCGAAAAAATATTCCACTCCTCAAATAGGTTGCATTCTGCTCTTGTAAACTTGTATATATAATATGATGCAATATAATAAACCATAATTCAATCCTCCCGTTCCCTTATTCAAACACGACCTTCATTCGTTTCTCCAACTACCCTACAAGAATGGCAGTGATAAACTGCGAAGCAGCCATCACCCCGCGAGAAATCAGATAGTTGCTCAACTTTCCCAGTCTGCTGCAATTCCATAAAGCCATGGTGCTTTATTTCGATAAATCTGTCGGGCAGACTTCCGTATGCTTCAAGTTTTGCTTCGAAGCGGAAGTCATCGTAGACAATCCCGATAATATCGTTGAAAAAATTTATCAGTTAAGAAAATACACGCCCAAAGGAGCGCTCCATATCCATTTCTTCGGCGGCATACTAGTATGCCATCCTCGCACAAAAGGATTTTCCGATCAGTGGAAGATACAAGCCGGCAACACAGCCGTGAAAAGAATTTGTATGTTTACCCTGGCAGAAAAAACGGCGTGAGAAACTGTTGTCATCCTTCCAGAGATCAGATCAATAATTATATGTATAGCTCCCCGTAGCGGACCATGGCCCCGAAACATTCCCGCGAAAGGCTCGTACCCTCCAATACCATATGCCATTATAAGAAGTATTGGGTCCTGCGCTTACACAAAAACCGGTTGATGCAGTAAATGCCTGGTTCATCCCGTTAGTAAAGGGGGCATTCCCTCCACCACAAAAAATCAAAGAATATACAGGGTCAGGGAAATTGTTGAACCTCGAAATTTGAATCTCATAATTCTGAGCATCCGTTACGGCTGACCAAGTAAAATTAATATTGCTGCAGCATCGGTAAACAGAACCATTCGCGGGGAAATCTAATACAGGTTGTGCCAGATTCTGAGTAGTGAAAGCCTGCAATAACCCATAAGATGTGCCGCTTGAATTAGTAGCATATGCCCGTATGTAATATGTTGTACCTGGAGCTAACCCTGAAATTGAACTGCTGAATGATCCTATACCGCTACCGTTTGATGTTTTTGTGGAAAGAGCAATCGTTGGATCCTGAACCGCACTCCATACAACACCCCTTGCAGTAACCGGGAGCCCGCCATCCGACAATACTGATCCGCCCCCGCTGGCAGATATGGTTCTTATGTTTGTAATAGAAGCTGTACTAACAGTAGGCGGTTGTGATAAAGTCACAAAACTTACATTATTCCCATAAAAAGTACCTACTGAATTAGTAGCATATGCTCTTATATAATACATTCTGTTAGGAGCTAGGCCTGTTATGGAGGCGGTAAAATTACCATCCCCAGTTCCGGCCGTTTTCCTGTTGGTTGATATGGTAGGATTGGCAGATGCTCCCCAACAGATACCTCGTTCCGTAACTAAAAGACCGCTGACTGAGGAAACACGACCTCCGGAACTCACTGAGCTGGAAGCAAGATTGAAAACTGAAGAAGTACTTACATTGACTTTTGTCCCAAAATCTGTTGGCGGAGCCGGATTTTTAGTACAGGAAAATATCTGAACAAAAAATAATATTCTGATCAACTGTCTCATCATCTAAAACTATTTATTATTAAAATTTAAACCGATACCAATATTGGTATCGATAAAAAACTTTTGCGTTCCGCCGGATATGCCAAAGAGAAAATCAAAACCCCACATGAAATTGATTTTTTTGTAATTCAGTATCAATCCCGCCTCTGTTTCAATTCCTGACAAAGAATAATCAGAATATTTTGCCCAAGTTTGCGAAGAAACAGACCCGTTATTTATGTTATTTAGGTCAACCCCCCAGATCTGCTGATTTGAACCATAGCCACCGCCAATATAATATCCAAAAGTGTTCAACTTTGAAACGTACCCAAAAGTTAAAGAGGTTCTTTTATTGAATTGTCTGCCGTTAAATGTATAATAATTGCCGGAATAGAAAGGATAATTTAAAAGATAGTTATTCGATACCTCATAGGATAAGGAAGATGTATTGCGGTGAATGATACGGGCTATGCTGAATTTTGCTTTACCGTAAAAATTTTTGCCGCTGACCATAAATGAAAGATTTGGATTTCTCACAAAACCTCCGGAAGTAACAAGACCCAGATTGATAAGATTAACTGAACTTTTATTTTCCGGTTCTAACTGAATGGACGCACAACCGGTTGTATTGCAAGCACCCTCAGCCCTGACAAATATTGTTTCTTTACGAATGACCTTATGTGAAATATTAACTCCTTCATCGATGTTTTTGCCGCCGCATTTCTTTTCATACCATACCCACTTTGCATTGTCACCTAAATAACCACCTTTTACTTTCAAATTATATTCATTTGTTTTCTTATCCACCAGCTCACTGTCAATAGCATAAGGCGTTACCGATTCTCTTTTCATTTCTATTACACATTCTGCCGTTTTTGTAACATTACAGAACCCTTCCGCCCGTACAATATATTTGCTGACAGACTTGGGTCTTACTTTAATTTTTGCACCCACATCAATTTTATTAGCAGGCGCAATATAATCCTGATACCATACCCACTTTGCATCATTTGCCAAATCGCCACCCTTAACTTCTAATTCAGCAGCCGTATTTGTGCATACAGACGTAGGGGCAATAATGCGTTGAGGTGCTGTTGAGAAAGTAGTTACCTCCACATTTAGTCTTACACATTCCGTATAATTTGTCGAACCTTCGGCTCTTACGAAATAAGCAGTTGATTTAGTCGGTCTGACATTAATCTTATCACCATAACCTATTTTTTTACCGCTGCAATAATCCTCATACCATACCCACGTCGCATTTAAGCCTAATCTGCCGCCATCAACAGATAATTCTATTTTATTATCCCCGTCATTACATATGATTCCGCCGGGGCGACTAATGATTTTATTCGGCGCTCTGCTACTGTTATCTACTGCTACATAGGCAGATTTACACATTGTATTTCTTCCTCCCGGAGCTTCTCCTCGTACATAATAATAATATGACCGATCCGGACGGATGGTAATTTGACTGCCTTCCCCAATTCGCTCTCCGCCACAGCTTACCTTATACCATACCCACTTCCAGCCTCTTGCAAGGAGGCCCCCCTGAACTCTTAAAGTTGTTGATTCTCTAAAAACTATCTGCATGTTACCAGAAATATAATCGGGAGGCTCAGAATATTGCTGTAAGGGTAATTTAATTGAAGAGGGGGGGGAATTATCAGTTATTTCCTGTACTTCCACTTTTTTTGGCTTTACTTTTTTTGGCTCAGTCTTTGGCTTAAGAATTGGTAATATTTGACTATTGGCCGAACAAAAAGAAAAAATAAGCAATATGCTTAGTGAAAATTTAAGTACTTTAAAAAAATAGTTCATTATTCAGAAATTTGATTAAGGTAATCACTTGCTGCTTTGTACAACTCAGAATCATTACGCATTATTGTATCATTTATAATTTCTTCCAAATAACGTTTAGCTCTTTCTGGGTCTTTTTGAGCACCTAAACCATTATTATAACATTGAGCGAGCAGATAATTAGCATGATGATTACCTCGGTTTTTTGCTGAAATAAAATAATTAACGGCCATATGTTGATTTTGGGTAAGACAAAGTCCTTCAAAATACATGTATCCAATCATTAAAGTGGAACGAGGTTCTTTATTTAAGTGTCGATTATTAAATAATTCAAACGCTTTACAATAATTTTCTTTTTTGTAATATATATACCCAAGATTATATATACAGCCAGTGTCTGCATCCTGAAATGTAACGCATTGCTCAAGATAAGGAACTGCAGCAGCGGTATCTTTCTCATATAATAATGACTTGGCATAAAAGGGTAAAATACTTTTATAGGAGTATTTTTCAGGCTGCGATAACAAATCTTTCTCTTCTATTAATTTTATAACCTCCTCGTACTTGTGTTCCTCAAACTTTTGTTTGACCATTGCTGTATTGCTGTCACTTATTGTATTATAAAAGAAAAAGCCACTGATTAAAATAACAAGTGAAGCAGCAGTACCATAGATCAATTTTGGTTTTGCAACATTAGGCAGCCTGATGTTTTTTATCGTTTTTAAACAGGAAGCTAAAAAATCAAAACTTCGCTCTTTTATATCATTTAAGTTTTTGAAAACATTATCAATAACGACACTTATTGGATTCGCTGTTTCAGAAAAACCATCCATAGAAGGCCAATAATTATTTGTAAGATAAAACCGGGCGATGTTCAGCAGCTCTTCAGCGCTCGGTCTTTGGCTGGGATTAGCATCCATGCATCTTCTGCAAATCTGGTTTAAACGGGAAGAATAATTAAAAATCGGATCCAGATCGGGTATTTCGCCTCCTTTATTGATAAGATCCCCTCCAAAATCCTGAAACGGCAGAACGCCGGTTAGAATTTCATATAGCGTAGCGCCAAAAGAAAATATATCCTGAGAAGGTTTAGGAACAACACCCCTGAATTTTTCCGGCGCAATATAAGGCCTGTCTCCGGGCATAAAGTCAGATGTATTTTCTGCTTCTGATTGCATGAGTCGGGTGCTTCTTTTTCTGATACTTATACCGAAATCTGTTAAAATAAAACTGCCGTCATCATCTATCAGAAAATTGTCCGGTTTTATATCCTGATGAACTATGGGCTGATCCAAAGTATGTAAATAATTTAATGCTGAAGTAGCATCTTGCATAAAAGATGCTACCAATTTTTCATCAAGGGGTGTAATGGATTTGTTGACGATGCCTGAAGCAGAACCTCTCCTGTAAATCTTACATACCAAATAAGGGGTATCTGTAGATTCCTCAATATCATAATATTTTATCTTAATCACATTGGGATGATTAAGCTCATCTATCAATTTAAACTCTTTTAAAAAAGCCTCTTTTACCTTATCGTCAAATTTACCCTCATAAGAATAAATTTTTAAGGCAATGGTTGTGCCTGACCGCTCATGGTAAGCCTCCCAAACCTGAGACATGCCTCCCGTTCCGAGTGATTTGATCAGGCGATACCGCTTATCAAAAAGGTCATTATTTTTACGATTAAGCAACACTTCAATAACTTAAATAATTAAAACAGATTTTAATAAATTTTTACGGAGTAGCGGATGAATCATTAATAATCGTCATTTCACGAATGGGTGTAAGTTTATTTTTTACTGGCTCTGCCTTCTTTTTAGTATCAGTTTCATTTGATTTTTTTGGCTTATTTACTACAGGAGCAATAATTGTAGGTGTTCGCTGATTTTTATCTTCCGGTATAATTTCTTTATCATCATATAAATCATCTAAACTGCCTGTGCTGTCCTGTCGTTCGGGTTTATAATAATGAAACAGGCTGTCTTTAACAGGTTTGCGAATTTCCTTTACTCCGGAGTCTATCTTTTTTAAGGTGTCTTTACGCAGTGTGCTATCTTCTACGGGCGGTCTTATATCAGACCCTTTATTCAGGATACCCGAAAAGAAGAAGCCTGCCATTAATAAAAAAGCAATGACAGAAAAAAGGATGGCTTTCTGCTCACTGAATATTTTTTTGAGTGTACTCTTCTTTAAAGGATCAGCAGATCCTAAGGAGTTTATGGTTGACCCGATGCTACTCTTGCAGGTTGCTGCATGTTTGAGTTCAAGCAGATGGGGAACGTACTCCGTTTTAACAGGTTCAATCGAAATGATGTCGCATAATATGAGCGTAATATTGTCGTGCCCCCCTGCAATATTGGCTTCATCAATAAGCTTCTTTGCACAAAGATTAATGTCTTGTTGTTCTTGAAGTACTGATGCGATATAATCATCCTGAAGCATCCCGTTAAGTCCGTCACTACAAATTAAAATACGATCTCCTTGTTTGAGTTGAAAGGAACAAAAATCAGGTTTTAAGTCAAAGTCTACACCTCCGCCCAAACTTCTGGTAATAATATTGCTCTCAGGGTGATAAAATGCCTGCTGATGCGTTATCTTACCTGAATCAATTAATTCCTGTACATAGGAGTGATCCTTTGTAGCAAAAAACAAATCTTTATTATCTCTGAAAACATAACACCTGCTGTCTCCTATCCATGCGGTATGAAGAATATTGTCTTTAATACAGGCAATCACAAGCGTTGTGCCCATTCCCTTTGTTTCAGGATTGTTTTTTACATGCGCTGAGATATTGATCTGAACTTTTTCCAGGCACGACTTAATGGATGATTGTATGTCGTTCTGAGATCTGAAAAAATCGTTGTTGTTCTGCTGAAAGTTTTTATGAAAAGTATCAATAGTTATGGCAGAGGCCATTTCTCCGGCATTGAGTCCGCCCATTCCATCAGCAATAATCATCATAC
>JBKDRQ010000012.1:0-3904 GCA_046341135.1 Bacteroidota bacterium | reverse complement strand
AGAACCATCCGCAACTGGCCGCAAACGCAAAAGCCTGCCGGTACGCATGAACTGCTGTGGCAGACAAACGATAATGGCGGTAAGGCAATCCCATCGGGCACTTATATTTGCCGCATTACCACTACCAAAGGATCTGTTAGTAAGATGATGGTGATGGAATGACCTCCCCCTTAATCCCCCTCCTAAAATGAGGGGGATAAAACATAAAACTTTTCAACTTTTAACTTTTAACTTTTTCAAAATGAAACATCTCCTTCTAGCCACCATGATTATGCTAAGTATTACAACACAAAGCCAAACCGTCATGCGCATTCATCAGAGTAATGGTACAGTATTGCAAATACCCATTAGTACCATAGACAGTATTACCTATACCAACAGCAATCCCGGTAGTTTAGCTACCCTTACTACGCTTGCCATTGGGAATATTACTGCCAACAGTGCAACCAGTGGTGGCAGTATTACTGCCGATGGTGGCTCACCGGTAACGCAGCGTGGTATCTGCTGGGCGACTACTCAAAATCCGACCACTGCAAATAATACCGCCGTCTCCGGTACCGGCACAGGTAGTTTTACCGCCAACCTCACCGGACTTACTGCCAACACAACGTACTATGTACGTGCGTATGCGATTAATACCGCCGGAACAGCGTATGGAAATCAGCTGAGTTTTACCACAACACAAACTCCCGTAAATCCCGGCACAGTAACCGATGCTTCCGGTAATACTTATCCCACCGTAACCATTGGAACACAAGTATGGATGGCAGAGAATCTGCGGACTACGAAGTACAGAGATGGCATCAATATCCCTTTGATAACAGACAATACCCAATGGGCGAATAACTGGAATAACGGGATCCCATTGAGCCAACCTATGATGTGCTGGTATAATAACGATCAGGCAACCTACACAGCCAATAAATTTGGAGCATTATATAATTGGTATGCCATTAACCCGGCCACCAATGGCAATAAAAATGTTTGCCCCACGGGCTGGCATGTGCCAACGGATGCGGAGTGGACAACATTAACGAACTTCTTAGGTGGCGAATCTGCAGCAGGCGGCAAGATGAAGAGCACGGGCACGCAGTATTGGCCAAGTCCGAATACCAACGCTACCAACAGTTCCGGCTGGTCAGGGCTTCCGGGTGGCTACCGCGGCTTCAATGGACCATTCTACGACATTGGCCTCGGCGGTATCTGGTGGAGTTCGACGGAGCTCAGTACTGTCAATGCCTGGTTCCGCAACCTGAGTTACCTTAACGGCGATGTAAACAGGAACAGCGCCAGTAAGACGATCGGTTTTTCTGTTCGCTGTGTCAGGGATTAGAATTTATTTGATTCATTTGATTATTTGATCATTTATCCCGCCTTCGGCGGGATCGAAATTTTTGAAGTATCAAAAAAATCATAGTTGTTAACCATATTATTTTTTATCAGCATCTCAAGCATCGTAAGTTAAAAAACTATGAGGAGTTGGTGAAAGAATTTGACCGAACAGTGCAACTATACAGCCATGCAAAACCTCATATCAGGCTGAAAAGAAATACGCCAGTAAAGTATAAAGTAAATATTGTAAACTTGTAATAACAAACAAAGCCTCAAAATCTGGATATAGTCTCTGCAAAAATGACATGAGTTCAGGCAGCCTAAATGTGGTGGTGGAATATTTATAAATTATAACAACCAAAACCAAATCAAAAAAATGAGTCAGGAAAATAAAAACACTTCTGCTTTTCGTTTGATTCTTGTAGGGGTAATCGGCAATGTAATGGAGTGGTACGACTTTGCCATCTATGGCTATTTCGCAGGCACCATAGGAAGATTATTTTTCCCGTCAGATAACCCGACCATTTCTTTGATTGCATCCTTTGGTGCTTTTGCTGCCGGTTTTCTGGTTCGGCCGTTGGGCGGACTATTATTCGGAAGGATCGGAGACCTTGTAGGTCGACAACGAGCAATGTTTCTTTCAGTATTGGTCATGGCAATTCCAACCGTATTGATCGGGTTGCTACCTACTTATGCATCCATTGGGATGCTGGCGCCCATCTTGCTGATTGTATTCAGAATTACTCAAGGCCTTTCCGTTGGAGGTGAATTTACCAGTTCGCTGGTTTTTCTGGCAGAAAATGCACCCAAAGAACGCAGGGCTTCTTACACGGTTTGGGGTTCATGGGGCGCTTCGGCAGGTACGCTACTGGGATCTGGTGTAGGCTATGGGGTTGCAAGAATGCTTTCTGCTGAAGATTTGCAAAGCTGGGGCTGGAGGGTTCCCTTCATTCTTGGTGGCGCTATTGCATTCTTTGGTTTCTGGTTGCGCCGTGGTCTGAAAGCGGAAGTGCATGGGGCACATTCCAATACACCCGGGAAGGATATTTTTACCAAAAATAAGCGTGATGTAATGCGCATCATAGGGTTGAATATTGGATTCAGTGTGGCATTCTATACCATCTTTGTTTATACAGTAAATTTCCTGCAGCAGGTCAGCAAATTTTCCGAAGCAAAGTCATTGCGCAACAATGTGATTTGTATGGCATTTCTATTATTGGTATTACCCATATCAGCCAGGTTGTCTGATAAATACGGTCGTAAAAAAGTACTTGCCGCAGGGTTAATCATGCTTACCCTTGGTGCCGTTCCGTTGTTTCAGGTAATGGGCTTAGGTATTCGTTGGGTAACGATTGTATGCGAATTGCTGTTGAGTCTTTCTTTAGGAATAATGGGCGGGGCCATTCCGGCTACCAATGTGGAGTTGATGCCAAGGGAAGTGCGATGCACAGGAATTGCATTTTCCTACAATATGACCGTTGGAATTTTTGGGGGCATCACGCCTATGCTGGTTGCCTGGATGCTCAATTATCTTGGCGATCCTGCTGCACCCGGCTACTGGGTAGCTGGTACATCAGCGATTTCCTTGCTTACCTTATTTTTTACTATACCAGAAACAAGCAAGAGAGATTTATAACCTGATATCGGTTAACTGTTATACCGATAACTGATAACAGCCAACTGATAATAAATAGTTTGATTTGTTGATGGGTTGATTCGTTTAGTTGATGAGGTTTGTAATTGTGCGAAGTCCCAACTGAATTATTTTAAAATCTTACTGCATAGTGATTTGCATATTTATAAATCAACGTATGATTTGTATGTTCTCAAATCTTTTGCTAAAAAAATGAATATAATTCCAACTATTCATTTGAATAATCAAACCATAAATTTCTTTACATCCTCCCCAAAAAAGTTCGTATCGAGTACAGTAAACAGCATTAGCAAAATAAACCGCACATCATCCGGGATTTTTTTTAATTTAGATCCCTCTGAAGCTTACTTCAATGATTTGTATTATTCAGATATAAGTCGACTTTTTCCCTTTAAACCTTTGATGAAATAAATCGTCTGATATAAAAATTATAATATGCACACACCCCAAATGGTTGTTACTGCTCTTTTTTCTGGCATCATTTTTATTGTAGCCTGCTCAAAACAGCAAGAAGAGATTGCAGTTGTTACATATCCTGCGGTAAAGGAAACATTTGGCGCCAACATTGATTTGTCGCAATTAGCTAATTACGCTGCTCAGTCAAGACCTGCCTATATCATGAAAGATAATTCCGGCGCGAATCCTATTACGAACGCTAAAGCAACACTGGGTCGCGTTTTGTTTTATGATAAAAATCTCAGTATTGATAATTCGATCGCTTGTGCTAGCTGTCACCAACAACAATTTGCCTTTAGTGATCCCTTAGTTGCCAGTAAAGGGGTAGCAGGGGGAGCAACGGCTCGTCACTCAATGAGGCTCATTAATACAAGGTTCGGGAATGAATTGAGGTTTTTCTGGAATGAGCGGGCAGCGTCTTTGGAGCAGCAAACAACTCAACCAATCCAGGATCATGCAGAG
>JBKDRQ010000011.1:0-3178 GCA_046341135.1 Bacteroidota bacterium | reverse complement strand
GTACGAGAGGACCGGAGCGTACACACCGCTGGTGTATCTGTTGTGCCGCCAGGTGCAGTGCAGAGTAGCTATGTGTGGCCAGGATAAACGCTGAAAGCATCTAAGCGTGAAACCTTCCTTAAGATGAGTTTACTTTTAAGGGTCGTCAAAGACGATGACGTTGATAGGCTACAGATGTAAAACTGGTAACAGTAAAGTCGAGTAGTACTAATTACCCGTAAGCTTTAATTTTTTTTATCGCTTAAATCAATTATAACTTTATCCAATATGACATTATTCGGATGTTAATCATCCACACATTCTTATGGTGGTTTTTCCGAGGGTGTTCACCTCTTCCCATACCGAACAGAGAAGTTAAGCCCCTCATGGCCGATGGTACTGGTATTCCAACCGGGAGAGTAGGTAGCTGCCATATTCTTTAAAGCCCCGCATTTATGCGGGGCTTTTTTATTGAACTTAACTATGTTTGTTATATGATATCCAACAACAACGAACAACAAACAACGATCAATAAGCTCTCCATTGTTATACCTGCCTATAACGAAGCAAAAACGATTCATTTTATTCTCAATAAAATCGCAAATGTTCAGTTGCTGAATAATATCCAAAAAGAAATCATCATCGTGGATGATTGCAGTACTGACAATACAAAGGATGTCTTAAGTAATTACATCTCAGCAAATACGCATCTGAATATTCGATTCATACATCACGAAACAAATAGAGGGAAGGGCGCAGCTTTACATACCGGCATTCAACATGCTACAGGAGATCTGGTCATTATTCAGGATGCAGATCTGGAATATGATCCACATGAATATAATCTTTTACTACAGCCTGTACTTGACGGACATGCTGATGTGGTATATGGAAGTCGCTTTATGGGAGGTAACGCACACCGCATCCTTTTTTTCTGGCATAGTATTGGCAATAAGATTCTCACTACCTTATCTAATATGTTCACCAACCTGAACCTGACAGATATGGAAACCTGTTATAAATTGTTTCGCAGAGAAATTATTCAATCACTACAACTCAAAGAAAATCGGTTCGGATTTGAGCCTGAAGTTACCGCTAAGATCTCTCGTGTTCCAAATATCAGAATCTATGAAGTGGGGATTTCCTACTATGGACGTACCTATGCAGAAGGAAAAAAAATAAACTGGAAAGATGGTTTCAGAGCAATCTATTGTATTTTGAAATACAACTTGTTTCAATAACAAGTTCTCGTTGTTGTAATTCTTGTCATCGTTGCTGATATATTTTTACCAGATAGTATTGCTTAGTAACTGAGGCTCTCGTTTTTATATTCAAAAATTCACCAGTTAACTGACTGACTGGATAATCCTCGCCTTTTAAGATTATTTCATACGAATTCTTTTGTTTGGATATAAACGATAGGCCTTCCTCTCCGGTAAGCACAAATATTTCCTTATTCTTTAAGAAATAATCATCAATTGACGTTACGATTCTTTTACTGTAAAAATGAATATTTCTTGTGGAGCCCGGATAGCGATAAATATAGAAGGCATCTTTACTTATCTTCAATTCGTCAACTTTTCTGCCAACGACATTCCCGCTTTGATAGGTTAGTAACTGAGGATAAAACCAAGTGCTGATAAAAATATTAACAAGTACGATCATGATAACAGAGGCATTGATCCATTTATATTTTTCAGATTTGCCTTTTGCCAGATATAGAGCAGTCGCAATGAGCGGTAAAGCAGAAAGAACCCATATGGCAATAGAATCAGTGGGAAATACATAGATTACAATCAGTATTGGGAAAGCAGAAAGAAGTACAAGGATAAAATATTGCAGATAAAAGAAAGGTAATCTTAATTTGTTTTTTTTATCACATATGGAGTAAATAAATTTTGCAGTAATAATGGCAAGTAATCCCAGCACTAGATAGATATAATGAGGAAGTTGATAATTGGAAGATGCCAGCGCGCAGTAGGTAATGAGAAATCCTAAAACTGTAATCCCTTCCTGATTATCGTTTAATCTAAAACGGCTTTTGATGAGGAATAAAATGCTGGCAATAATTCCACCAATCATTAAAAAAGTCCAGGGAAGAAATCCCCATAATAGATTTTCAAATAAAAAACCAAAAGGAGCTCCATTATCCCAAACACTCTCTCCGGTTATTCTTCCAAAGCTTTGCGTCCAGAAGAAAAATCGCAACCCAGATGTTCCTTTACGACCATACATGATTTTTTCGGGATGCAAATCAAATTGCTGATATAACCCAATACACATGGGGATGAGCATCAGTACTATGATTAGGATGCCCCATATGTATTCTTTTCTAAACAGGCAATTCCATTTTCTTTGTAATAACAATTGCCCGCCTAAAGCAAAAATGGGTACTAATACAGCTATAGGGCCTTTTGTCAGCATTCCACCTCCAATAGCAGCACAGCCCAATAAAAAATATTTAATATTTCCTTCCTTATACCATTGTGTTACTAGCCATAAAGAAAGCGTAACCCACCCCATGAGAATAGTATCCGTACGTATATCATTGGTCATCAGAAATAATGCTTGCGAGGATGCCAGTATAAATGCTGATAACCTTGCTACCTCTTCTTCATAATATAAGCGGGCAAGCCGATAGGTGCAAAAAATAGTCAGAATGGCAAAAAGGATAGAGGGGAACTTGAATGCAAAATTATTTTCGCCAAAAACTTGCATAGAAAGGGCATTGATCCAGAATAAAAAAGGCGGCTTATCAAGATAGTCTTGCCCCTGTTCATAAACCTGAAGATAATTCCCTGATTCTTTCATTTCTCTGCTCATCGATGCATATTGTGATGCATCCTGATCCATGGTATCAACACCAACAGCAAAAAAATAACTCAGCATAATTACCCCTATCCATATTTTCCAGTATTTTGATGTAAGCATGAAGAAGTATTAGTGGTATGAGGGGGATAGTAAAATTGAGGAAAATAAATGCCTGTACATACTGCGAAATTAATCATTCTTAATTACTGAGCATTATTGCCCCCGCTCCACAATCATATTTAAAAGTCGTTCATCTTTCCCGTAAATATCTTTTCTGAAATTAATGAAACCCTGCTCGTCAACCCAGGAAGTACAGTAAGCGATGAATACAGGATATGTTTTTTTAAGGGTGACATCTAATTCCTTATCTCCATTCATAGCTGAATCG
>JBKDRQ010000010.1:0-5807 GCA_046341135.1 Bacteroidota bacterium | reverse complement strand
GGTTTGGAAGAAGGATTTAGGGCCGATCTTAAAAGTGAAATTTTCCAGCTGCTCGGCAATATACCCGCTGCCCCAAAATATCTGGGGCTCCAGATCATGAATGCTGTCGTTCTTCTTAGGGTTGATGGTATATAGTATAGTCGTGATTTCAGGGAAAGCTTCTTGCAAGGCGCCCAGCAGCTTGTCTCTTTCTTCAGCTGCATCATATCCAAAAACGACATTGACCATAACTTCACCTAAGCTAGAAGTTCGGACGATCATGGTGCGCAACCATCCTTCATGGGCACGTATATTGTAAAAACTAAGATTATTCTTCAGCGCATACCGGCGTATGAAATTACGAATAGCATTGCTGGGCTCGGGCTGAAGATGGCAGCTTTCGATATTCACCACTTTATCAAAATAGCCAGGCACATGAAAGCCCAATGCAGGCTCCTGAGGAAATGCTTCGATTCCGGCATCTGTTTTTTTGAAAACTTCCATTTCCTCTTGTGTAAGATATCTTCGGTTGCTGAACGTGAATTCCAGCTTATTACGATAGTAGCGCGTTTCGGAAGCGCCGGCAATGGGAAAGGGTGCCGGTAAATCAATTTTCCCTATCCTCTTCAGATGTGCGGCGACTTCCTTGTCCTTATAATTCAACTGATCCTCATAGGGCAGCATCTGCCATTTGCACCCGCCGCATATCCCAAAATGATCGCAGAAAGGGGTAGTACGTTTTTGCGCATATTCATGAAAGAAGATGGCTTTCCCTTCTGCCCAGTCTTTTTTGCTCTTGCTTAAACGGATATCTACCCGGTCGCCGGGTACCGCCCCTTCAATAAAAATCACTTTGCCTTCCACGCGTGCAATAGACTTACCCTCAGCAGCGTAGTCTTCGACCGCTATTTCTTTCAGTATCCTGTTTTTTTCTTTTCTCCGCACCCTGCAAAAGTACAGGATGCTCCTTTGCAATTCTTTAACGCTTGCAGAAACATTTTTGAATAACTTTGGCAACCGATTATATGATTATGAGGAAATATTTTTACGCGTTACTATTGTTGGTTGCCTCTTCAGCAAAGTCGCAGGGGTATAAAATTGCCGTTCAGTATGTATATCAGCCCGAAAGTTATATTTATCTCGGGCATTATTTCGGAGACAAAAAATTTCTCCTTGATTCAGCAAAGCTCTCTCCCAATGGGGTAGCGTTGCTCAAAGGCAACAAAACGCTTACAGGAGGGCTCTACATCATCGTTGATCCGCAAAAGTCCCGATACTTCGATGTGGTGATAGATAAAGAACAATCTTTTGAAGTTGCTGCAGATACTGCTTTTGTATTAAAGTCTATTAAGGGATCCAAAGAAAATGAGCAACTCGAGGAATACAAACAGGCTACGGCAAGCATATTTCAGGATTATCCGAAATGGCAATCCGAATTAAAAGATGCGAAAACAAAAAAAGACAGTCTCGCTGCTCAGGATAAAATAAATGCTGCGGTAAAGAAAGCAGAGTTTTGGAGGAATGATTTTATACTCAAGCATCCGTACAGCTATGTTTCCCTCTTGTTTAGTTTAATGAGGGAGCCTGCTTACAATCTCGATAATGCACGCACAAAAGAAGATACTTTAGCTGCTTTTCAGGAATATAAGAAGAACTACTGGCAAGATATTCCCTTTGGTGATTCACGCGTTCTGAGAACACCTATGTTTGAAGCAAGGGTAACCAAATATATGGAGCAGGTTGTGCCTCGCCACCCTGACAGTATGAAAATAGAAATCGATAAATTCATTCTGTACAGCCGTGCCGACACTACTATGTTCAAGTACTACATCAGCAGATTTACCAATGAATATATGAATCCTAAATTCATGGGGCTCGATGTGATTTTTCTTCATCTCTTCAATAAATATTATCAAACCGGGCAGGTTACCTGGCTTGATGCTAAGGATAAAGAGTTGATCTATAACCGAGCCTACAATCTGATGGGGAATATTGTGGGTGAGCCGGCAGCTGAATTGAATCTGTTAGATACACTCAATACTCCCAGATCTCTTTATAGTATGACGGCTCCATACACGTTGCTGGTATTCTGGGATCCTGATTGCGGGCATTGCCGTGAGCAGGTTCCACAAATTGACAGCTTATATAACAGCGACTGGAACAAGACGGGTATGAAGCTGATTGGCGTGCTGGTAGATACCATCAGAAAAGATAATAGCAGCTGGCCGGCAGTTCGGAAAAAATGGACAGAGTTTATTGCCGATAAAAAATTAAAAGGCTGGGAGCATTGGTATGAAACGCTTGATATGCGTAATGAGAATATTCGCAAAAACATTCCGAACTTCCGCCAGAACTATGATGTTTATCAGACTCCTACCATTTATTTGCTGGATGCTGAAAAAAGAATTATTGCCAAGAAAATATCTCCTGAACAAATACATGATTTTCTTGAGTTTCAAAAAAATCAATCTTCAACTACAAAACCTTAATACATAAATACAAACAATATGCTGCGTGTTTTTTCACTAATACTATTCATATCGGCATCCCTGACTGCAAATACACAGGTGATCTTTCGTTATGGCCCTCATGCTGTACAGAAAGACGAATTCTGGAAGGCCTATTCCAAGAATAATTCAGGAGTTACCTCTGAAGCGAGCATACGAGAGTATCTCGACTTGTATGTAAAATTTAAATTGAAAGTACAGGCTGCAAGGGATCAGAAGCTGGATACACTGGCATCTATTAAAAATGATGTGGCAGGTTTTCGCGCACAGATGGCAGAGCAGTATATGCAAAAACTGCCCTTTCGTAAGGAAACGATTGAACAGGCAGCTGAACGTAGTAAAACTCGTTTAGAGCTATCTCATATTTTTATTGACTATGGAGGTGATACATCAGCCGCAAAAATTGCAATTGATAAGGCTTACGCGCAATTACAGGCGGGTGCTGATTTTGCTATTACATCCAGAAATATATCAAACGATCCTTATGTCAAAGCAAAAGATGGATACATCGGATATATCTCAGTTTTTTCACTTCCTTATGAATTGGAAAATACGGTATATGCCTTAAAGAAAGGTGCATATTCAACGCCTGTAGCAGGAAAAAATGGGTGGCATATTTTTAAGGTGTCCAACATCCAACCGAATACAACGCTCATTCAGGCTGCACAGATATTACTGGCAGTCTCTCCTGAGCTGAGAATCGAAGAGAAATCTATGATAAAACAAAAAGCCGATAACATATATGAGCAACTAATGAGAGGTGCTGATTTTGCCGAGCTCGCAAAGCAATATAGTAATGACAAGTTTACATATCAGAACGGAGGCGTATTGCCCGCATTTAAGTACTCCGACTTTGATCCTGTTTTTGCTAATGCAGTTGTTGACTTGAAAAATGAAGGAGATATCAGCAAACCAATTGAAACAAGTGCAGGCTGGCATATTGTTAAATTACGCGCTAAAGAGGAAGTGCGTATTGATTTAAATAATGTTGAAGAATATGAAGAATGGACTCAGAAAGTAAGTCAGGATGACCGCATTAAAGTAGTCACTGAAAAAGAAAAACAAGCAGTGAGAAATGCTGTAGGGTACAAGGAATTACCATACAATCAGATGTCTCTCTGGAACTTGAGCGATTCTCTGCTGAAAGCAGAAAATTATGTGGCGATTTATAAGGATAACAAACAAAATAAGTTATTCCAGTTAAACGGGAAAGCGGTGACGGTAACAGACTGGCTGATGTTTGTTAAAGATAAAAAAATGGCTGCGGGAGATAAGGAGCTGAATAGTTATAATGAGCTGATGAAAGAGTTTGCTGAATCAACGGTTACTCAGTACTATAAAGATAATCTTGAAAAAATCAATCCCGACTTTCGTTATCAGATGCAGGAATTTCTGGAAGGCAGTTTGTTATTTGAGGTGATGGAGCGTAATGTATGGAGTGTTGCTCCGTCAGACAGTACAGGGCTTAAAAATTTTTATACGCCCCGAGCAAGTCAGTATTTGTGGAAACAAAGCGTAAGTGCAGTTATTTTCAATTGTGCGGATACTGCAACGGCTCATAAAATCCAACAACAAATGAAGCAAGACCCTTTGCAATGGAAGCAATATACAGATGAGGCTAACGGATATGCACTTGCTGATAGCAGTCGGTTTGAAAAAAGTCAGTTGCCTGTTGATGGCAATATAAGTCTGACCGGGAATTGGCTTTCTCCGGTAATTACAAATGCACACGACGGGTCATCTTCGTTCTGCTACATAACTATGCTGCATCCTGATAATGAGTTGCGTAATTTTAATGATGCGAAAGGTTTAGTGATTAACGACTATCAGGTATATCTCGAGGAACAGTGGTTGGCCGGACAGAAGAAAAAATATCCTGTGAAGATAGATGAGGCTGTAGTCAGATCGCTAAAAAAATAATTAATTGCTATATAATTGAAGATGTCCCTTCGAATGGCTTTTGTCAGTTCAGGGGACATTTTTCATGATAGTTGGGCAGCTCAATTTTAGCCGGTGCAAATTCAAACCCCTGAAACTGAACGAGGATTTCATTCAGTACGGCATCAATTTCTTCCAGTTGCTCCAAAATCACTAACCGGCTTCTGTATTCTTTAATATTGGGCATCCCCTTTAAATAATTGGCATAATGTCTGCGCATTTCGAAGATGCCGATACGCGGACCTTTCCATTCGTAGGATTTATGTAAATGTTTTCTGCATACTTCTACGCGCTGTTCAATAGTGGGGGGCGGCAAGTGGGTGCCGGTTTTCATGTAATGTTTGATCTCATTGAAGATCCAAGGATAACCGATAGCGGCTCTTCCAATCATGATTCCATCCACACCGTATCTTTCTTTATAGAGCAATGCTTTTTCGGGAGAATCAATATCTCCATTACCGAAGATGGGAATTTTAATGCGTGGATTGTTTTTGACTTTAGCAATCAGCGTCCAGTCAGCTTCTCCTTTGTACATCTGCGATCGGGTGCGTCCGTGAATACTTAGTGCCTGTATGCCTACATCCTGCAGGCGTTCGGCTACCTCTTCTATGTTTTTGGTGTTGTCGTCCCACCCCAGACGCGTTTTGACCGTGACGGGTAACGAAGTTGATTTTACCACGGCGCCGGTTAACCGCACCATCAAATCTATATCTTTCAGCACACCGGCGCCGGCACCTTTCATGGCAACCTTTTTGACCGGACAACCAAAATTTATATCTACCAGGTCGGGCTGTACAGTCTCGCAGATCTTTGCACTCAACGCCAGTGCTTCTTCATCCCCTCCGAAAATCTGAATACCAAAAGGCCTTTCTTCCTCCTCGAAATCCAGCTTCTGTTTGCTTTTAATTGCATCTCGAATCAATCCCTCACTCGAAATAAATTCACTGAACATCAGGTCTGCTCCGTTATCCTTACAAACTGCCCGAAAAGGCGGATCACTCACGTCCTCCATAGGAGCGAGTAATAACGGAAACTCAGGAAGCGATAT
Organism: Bacteroidota bacterium; assembly: GCA_046341135.1. Classification (GTDB taxonomy): domain Bacteria; phylum Bacteroidota; class Bacteroidia; order Chitinophagales; family Chitinophagaceae; genus Lacibacter. The sequence goes on along the minus strand of JBKDRQ010000010.1, from coordinate 335 downwards.
GTTGCCTATCTTTACCATCGTAAATGAATTGGCAAAATTAGCTTGTTTCAATCAGTTTTATGACCGAGTATTACGAAAGGCCCCAGCCTAAACCCTCCAAAGAACTATTTTATCTGATCTTTTACTGGATCTTATCTTTTGCTGTGGCAACTTTTGCCAGTATCCTGGTCTGGTGGGGGATGACCGGTAAGTCCATCATGACCATTCAGGAAGATCTGCTCAAACCTGAGAATCTGAACGCGTTTAAAATGATACAGGTGGTATCTACGGTTATCAGTTTTTTCCTTCCGGCCTATATTACAGCAAGAAGTGTTTCCGCACAACCTTTTAAGAGA
>JBKDRQ010000009.1:0-4450 GCA_046341135.1 Bacteroidota bacterium | reverse complement strand
ATTGAGCAGGAGCAGGAAATATTAATGAACATCGCCGATATGGCGATATTAACTTTTAATGCCGAGAGTGCATTAATGCGGGTTATCAAAATGACGAGTGCACAAAAAGAATGCAGCATGGAAAAAGACATGATGCAGATCTACCTATATGATGCTGCCGATAAAATTCATAAGGCCGGCAAAGATGCCATCATCGCTTTTGCGGAAGGAGATGATCAGCGTATGCTGCTCATGGGATTGAAGCGTTTTACAAAAGTCAATCCTTTCAATACCAAAGAAGCCCGGAGAAGAATCGTTGCCAGTCTGCGTCAAAAAGGCAAATACCCTCTATAGATACAAGCCCGGAGGTTTGAATACCGTGTTGTTTTATTATGTTTGTCGTATAAAGACAGATTATGAGCGATGCACTACTGATCAAAGACTTCCTGAATCCATTTTCCATTAATTATCTTCTTGGAGATATTCGCTTAAATGAATCACAGTGGGGTTCACACATAAGTTATTACGGAGAAGAATTTCCTGATCTGCATAACACAGATATTGTAATCATGGGTATCCCCGATGAGAGAGGAAATGGCAGCAGCATCATTCAGGGAGAAGCCCCGGATTGTATACGAAAGCAATTTTATCAGCTATATCAATGGCATCCCGATATACGGATAGCAGATATCGGCAATATCAAAGCCGGGAAAAGTTTATCTGATACTTATGCAGCTGCCCGCACAGTAATCAAAGAATTAACGGAACAGAAAATCACCGTGATTATTTTAGGCGGCAGCCATGATCTTACCCTTGCTCAGTATGGCGCATATGCGGAAAGAAAGAAAATTATTGAAGCTACCTGTGTTGATGCACATATTAATCTGGTAAGTGATTCGGCGATTCAATCTGAGAACTTCCTGATGGAAATGCTTACCGGTGAGCCTAACTATATCAAACACTACAATCATCTCGCATTCCAAAGTTATTTTGTGCACCCCTCTATGCTGCAGACAATGGATAAGCTGCGGTTTGATTGTTACAGACTTGGATCTGTTAAAGAAAAAATTGAAGAGATGGAGCCGGTATTACGCGGCTCACATATGCTGTCGGTAGATTTGTCTGCCCTTGCCCATGCCTATGCACCCGGAACAGCTGTCTCTCCCAATGGTTTGAATGGCGAAGAGATCTGCACGATCACTCGTTATGCCGGTATGAGCCCGCTTTTAAATTCAATTGGCATTTATGGTTATAACAGCGATGAAGATGTGCAACAATTAACTGCCATGCAAATTGCACATATGATCTGGTATTTTGTGGACGGCAGGGTAAAAGGGAAGGCAGAAGCGAAGCTTACCAATCGCGACGACTTCAACGAATTTCATACAGCCTTTAATGAAATAGATACATTGTTTCTGCAAAGCAAAAAAACAGGCAGATGGTGGATGCAAATGCCCGATGGAAAAATAATTCCCTGCTCACATAACGATTATCGGATTGCCGCACACAATGAAATTCCGGAGCGCTGGTTCAGAGTACAGGAAAGGGGTTGAGGGTCGTCGGTTCCCCTAACCTACACATCAGCTGGATCCCATCGTCTTCTCCGCAAAATCAGCGCCTATGCTCGACTTGTAATCGTATATAAAATCTACTTTCCACTCTTTAAATTGCTTTACCTCTTCGGGGTAATGCGTAATGGCAGCCACTTTAAACTTGCGGCGGCGCATTTTCACAATTTCCACCAACGTATTTTTATTGGAAGTATAATCACTCATTGCCAGCAACACGAGTTTAATTTGTCCCAGTCTTTTGTACGACCAGAAACTTCGATAAGTAGCATCTCCCCACAGTACATTATATCCCTTATTGCGTAAAGCCTCAGTGTACTCCTGCTTATAATCTATACCTACAACCTTACCCGGAAATTTATTTTGTAAATGATCATAGGCCGGCCTTCCGATACTACCCATTCCTATAATCAGATATTCTGCATCACCAAAAGACTGGATATCATTATCTTCTGTTCCATGGCGGTTATTCATTTTAAGAATCAGTCGCTGATACTTATCAAAAAGCGCATGCGCATTGGCATTATAAGGAGAAGCAATTAAAAAGGAAACAGACATCAGTATCGCCATCACCATCAGCCAATCCTGCGACAGCATCCCCGAATTAACAGCAACCACTCCAATTATTAAACCAAACTCACTGAAATGACTTAAGGTTAATGCTGTCAAAAAAGAAGTCCGTGCCTTTAAACCCAATTTTGAAAAAAGGAGCATAAACAAACCCGACTTAAAGAATAAAAGCACCAGCATTACCAAAGCCGCAATAATAACAGGCCATCCGGGTATGCCGGTTAAACCAATACTCACAAAAAAAGCGATCAGGAAAAAATCTTTGTACTCCATCATTCTGTCATAAAGCTCATCTGCCTTGGGGTGTTGCACCATCAGCATCCCCATCGCCAATGCGCCCAGATCAGCTTTCAAACCAAAAAACTTAAAAGCAAAAGCACCTGCTACAAATGCTGCAAAAAAACCAAAAATCGTTAGGAGTTCACCATGTCCCGACTGATCCAGAATTTTATACAACACGAAATGAATAAGATACAAATAAACTGGAATAGCAAACACCCATAAAGAAGGTGTGGCATCGGAAGTCAACGCTAAAAATAAAACTGCGAATATATCCTGTATGATCAGAATGCCTATAGATATCTTTCCGTGGAATGAACTGAGATCTCCTCGTTCTTCAAGCACCTTAGCCGCAAATACCGTACTCGAAAAACTCAAGGCAAAGCCAATCAGTAAGCAGGCTTTAAAAGAAAGCGAACTAAATAATTTTAACCCCGAATAGGTAAGTAAAAAAACAAAGAACCCTGCCACCGCCACTATAATCATCATGTGCAAACTTGCCGTCAGCCATACTGCTTTTTTAAAGAGAGATTGTATTTTAATTTTTAACCCGATTGTAAACAACAAGAGCATGATTCCCAAATCCGCAAGAACCTGCAATACATCACTGATATGCCCCTGACGTAGTCCAAGAACATTTAAGACAATACCGGTTAATAAAAACCCAATCAGCGTTGGCAGTCCTGCTTTTTTTGCCAGAAGACCGCTGAAAAAAGCAATACTCAACCACAGTGCATCTATCAGATAAACCTCACTCATGAATTTGTTTTATTAATGCCAACAGCTTAAAAATAAGCAGCAAGTCTTGTACGGCAAAAGATTCCTGTGAATATCAGGATAATATTAACTTAGTATCATGTATAACATCATGTTCAATCATTTTTTAAGAGCTATTGTTATTCCTGTATGCTGTGTCATGCTTGTACCAATAAAAACTGGCGCACAAAATACCGACATAGATATGGAAAGCCCCCTTTTGCTGAATGCCCACACCGGCATTGCCGTTTGGGACAGCAACAAGGGAGATTTTATTATACAAAAACAATCCGATCATTATTTTGTCCCGGCCAGCAATGTAAAAATCGCTACGCTGTATGCTGCTCAAAAATATTTATCAGATAGCCTCGCTTCATTCGACTACTACAACACTAGGGATACATTATTCATTATACCCAAAGGAGATCCTTCATTGTTACATCCTGATTTCCCCGATCAATCTGCTTTGGATTTTCTACAGAAAACTCAGAAACCCATCGTCATTTTACCTGTTAAATGGGAAACAGAAATCTACGGAAAAGGATGGGCCTGGGATGACTATAGCAGTTCATATATGCCTGAAAAAAGTCCTATGCCTGTTAACAGAAAAAAATGGGTGGTAGCCAAATCAGGAGCACCAATAATATACCCATCTGTCCGCAACATGTATGACAGTGTCGCAATTATATTATCAGATACACTTAATACATCAGTGATGGTTGCAGAAAACAACAGAGCCTTTGATGATGCCGCTATAACCTTTTATTCGACAGCAATAGATAGTGTTTGTAAAAAGATGATGTTTGACAGCGACAATTTCATTGCTGAGCAACTATTGCTGATGATGAGCGACAAACTTTTGGGAAGAATGAATGAAACAAAATTGATTGAACAGCTTTTATCCGACAGCACCCTTCAATTCCCGCAAAAACCCGTTTGGGTGGATGGCAGCGGACTAAGCCGCTACAATCTTTTTACACCGGAAGACATGGTATTTCTATTAAGAAAAATAGAGAAAGAATTTGGTATAACTAAAATCAAAGCCCTGTTCCCAACAGGAAATGAAGGAACCCTCAAAGGAACTTATGATGACAAGAAAGGATTTATCTACGCCAAAACAGGAACACTTAGCGGCCAGATTGCTTTAAGCGGTTATCTCACTACAAAAAAGAACACCCCATTGATTTTTTCGATTATGATTAACAATCACACAGGTAAGGCATCACAGCTGAGAAAAACGATCGCAGAATTTATTGAAAGGATCTGGATAAATTATTAATTAGGAATTTAAAATTATA
>JBKDRQ010000008.1:0-5384 GCA_046341135.1 Bacteroidota bacterium | reverse complement strand
CTGGGTCGCTGATAGGGAGATTGGCCAGCCAGTCGTGTACATTCATGCGATTGCACCCGCCACTGCTGCAGCCTCCGTTACTTTTGCAACCATTTGGTTTGCCCGTTCCACAACTGGTACAACTCATTTTATATTCGTTAATATCGTACTTAGTTTCTCGTTTTTCGAAAAACGAATTTCAAAAATAAGCAATTAGCGGCAATCTATTGCTATCTAACCTCCGGCACTACCTGATGTCGAATGATGTGGAACAGCTTTATACTCAGTGCTGTGAAGAGCATTTTTGCATTGGCATTTCTTTCAATATAGTAAGCAGCTTTGTCTAATTCGGTTACAATAGCATCCAATTGCGATACATTACAAAGCTTATTGAGTCTTTCGGCAAAATCTTTCTCTCTATCAGATACTTCTTTCAAAGGGTTGTCAATATATCCCACACGCAGACTCGATTCTATGAGATGCGTAAAATACTGTAGAAATTGTTTTTGTTTTTCTCTCCCGTACTGATGCATTTCCTCGGCCCATTTTATTTGTCCAACAGTATCTGCTTTAATAAGTGTGTTGAGCCATTCGCGCAGCACCGCTTGCCAGTCGTTTTCGGCATGCTGCAGCAATTGCAAAGCTGCCCGGTAATTTCCGTCACACATTCCTGCAATTTGTCTGGCTTGTTCGGCATCTGCCTTGCAGCGTTCCTGAAGTGCTTTTGCCACATCTGATGTATCGATTGCGGGTACACGAATGATCTGGCATCTGCTTAGAATGGTTGAGAGAATATGATCTTCATTTTCTGCTATCAATATAAATAAAGTATTCGCCGGCGGTTCTTCAATTATTTTTAATAGTTTATTTCCGATATTTCCCAAATACTCCGGCATCCACATCAAAAGAATTTTATGAAAACTCTCAAAGCTTTTCAGCTGAAGTTTATGAAGGATATCCCCACATTCGGCAGCAGTAATATTGCCTTGTTTGTTTTCTGCACCGATAGATTGTAACCAATCGAATGCGTTTCCATAAGGCGTTTGTTCAAGAAAGTTCCTCCATTCGGTTATATAGTCAGTGGAGATGGGCTTGTCTCCAGATTTTTTCGGGATTACCGGATAGGAAAAATGTATATCAGGATGTATGTATTTGTCGGCTTTTTTTACTCCTTCATTTTCTGTCGAAATAGTTTCACCAAACAAAGAACTACCTCCGGAGGATGTGCTGTTTTTTTCTTTTCCGATGATATAGGTTGAGAAGGCCAATGCCAATGGAAGCGCACCCGAGCCTTCTTTCCCGATCAGCAATAAAGAATGACTGAGTCGGTTCTGGTCAACCAGCTCTTTCAGTTGCTCGATGAGTGCTTTATGTCCGATGATATCCTCAAACCGCATCTTGCGAAGTTAATGAGCCTAAGGCTAATCCTGGTTTTCATAACATCCCAGGTCAGGAAGTCCGTTACGGGGCAATCCGTTCAGGTCAAATAACAGGGGAGTGGTAATTCCCCGATTTACGGCCGGAGAAGTTTTCTTTAACCTGAAATCATAATAATTATTGAAAACATCTGTACTGTCAAACTGAGGATCTTCATTGCGAATGGTATTCGTGAAGGTAGTATTGGGTGGATTCGATCGGGCGCGGTATAACACATTGTTTAAAATCAGACTGAAAGGTTCCGCCCCTTCTTTTTCTACACTAATTTCATTATCTACCAGTCCTTCACTTCCCCATACAATGCAATTGGTAAATGTTGCATACAGGGGAGCCGATAAAATCTGATTGTTTCTTTTGATGAAGTTGGTAGCAATAAGTACAGGTGTTTTATGTGAAATATAATTATTGGAGATGGAGCTGATGGTGCAATGCGTGAATTCATAATTGCCCCCATAAACAAGTGCAACGTTATTGCCACAATTACTGACAAGACAATTTTCAACCTTAAAGTTGCTGTTTACCCCTAATATGCCAATATCAAAAATATTGTCGATAATAGTATTGCTGATAATAACTTTCGGGGTTGATGTTTTATGCTGATCTGCAATAATTCCCTGATAGGCATTTTTAATTACAGCATATTCTATACGGTTCTCCTTGCTGCTTTCTCTGAAAATAATTCCCGGCCATGATCCGGGAAAATTCCGATAAGGTTCATCAAGCCGATTTCCCTGAAATACCACGCTATCTTTTTTGGTTCCTTTCACTATTAAACTGCCATCAATAATCATAGGAGCATCGGCATTCAGATATATGCGCGTGCCGGGCTCTATTTGAAGCGTAGCAAAAGTATCTACCAGCACACCGCCTAGAATAACATAAGGCAAATCTTTATTCCAGATGGTATTTTGTTTAATAAATTGACTTCGTATATAACGTGCATTTTGTCCCCATGCTTCTAATTGAAGAAAACGGGTTTTTCCGTCCGCACTCACCTGAATACTATCTTTAATGATAAAAGGCAGCTGGTCTGTATTTGGATTGACATTAACACTTACAAACACATACATGCTGTCATTTCCTTCAATTTCTATGTTGTCAAATTTAGTTCCCGGAAGACCATCCACATTCATTTTGAATGCAGAGCTGCTGCCCCCCATAAGCTCTATTGTTCTGAACCGAAGGGTTTTACTGCTTTGGTTTTTAATCAGGAATAATTTGGTTACAGATCCGGCAGTTGTAAAAACGGTATCAAATTTTAAGGAGTCTGTACTAAACGCAAAACCGGTACCCCCATCAACAAGCGCATCCTTTTTACAGGCAAAAAAAACTGTTAAAATCAGCAAAACAGTGTAAAGGTGAAAATGCTTTATCATGTTTAAGGAATAAGGTCTAGCTTGACAATTTCCTGTGGTTGAATTTTCAGATCTGCCAGTTCAATACGCGTGGGGTTAAGTAGTTTATTCTCCCATGTTCTATTGAACAGACTTACTACAGGATCCGAAGTGAAGATATTTAGTTCAAGTTTTGGAGGCGCTGAATATTCTACCCAACTTCCGGAATAATTCTGACCGGCATTTACAATTTTTAATGTACCGTTTCCTTCAAAAGTGAGTATGCAATTGGAGAATTTGTTTGTAATGTCTGTACCGTTAAAGCTGTAGGAAATAAGTTTCCATCTTTTTCCGCTGATTACACTGGATGGCGCAGGCACATTCTCAGGTTTTCTGCAGGAAAACATCATAAACAAACAAAAAATAAAAACTATCTGAAAACGATTCATTAACGATAATTAGAATTGCTAAAATACGACTTAGGAAATTTTAATACAAAACTATTAAGTTATTTACAGTCTTTACAGATACCATTTACCACCATATTAGCATTTGTGGGCACAAAGCTTTTCGGCAGTTTTACTTCAGGAACGAGTACATCATCCAGACAGATGGTTTTGGAACATGTATTACAGATGAAATGAACATGATTGTCATGATGATGGCCATGGGCACATTGTTCCTTGCAAAGGGCATATTTTACAGAATTATCCGATGTAGGAATGGTATGAATCAATCCTTTTTCTTCAAAGGTTTGCAAGGTTCGGTAAATGGTTACTCTATCCATTTTATCGCCGGCCTTCTTTTCAATATCAGCGTGTGCGAGTGCGCCGGCTGCTTTATAAAAAAGGGAAAGCACCTGCAGCCGACTATCCGTAATGCTTAAGTGATTCTTTTTTAATAATTCACGAACACGACTTTCCATCTTTCTAAGTTTACTAATTGGGATTATTTTGAAAAATACCGTTAACGAATCTGGGCCCACTGTAGCCTTCCTTTAATACTAAGGGGATATCATTTTCCAATTTTTTCAATTCTTTCTTGTCAAGCCCGTCGTAGATACCCCGCACCCGTCCACTTCTATCCACCAGTGCAAAAAGTTGGGTATGAATAAACTGGTCTGCAATAGCAGCAGATTCATCATGCTGATCATCGAGCAGATAGCTTTTCCTGGCCGCTTCGTATAGTTTTGTTTTACTGCCGGTGAGCAGAATCCATTTTTTGGGATCCAGTTTCAAAGAATCCGAAAAATATTTAAGTCTGGCAACACTGTCCGTATCCGGATCCACCGTGTGACTGAGAATGATAAAGTCTTCTTCCTGCCTATAATTTTCAGCAATCTTCCCCAGTGCATTATTCATTTTCGGACAGATGCCTTTGCAGGTGGTAAAAAAGAATTCCACTACCTGCACTTTCCCTGCTAAATGGCTATTACTGACCGTATCGCCATTTTGATTGATGAAAGAGAATGATTTAACCTCATTCAGCACTGGAAGTTTTTTTCTCCACGCATCATTACCCCAAAAAATGCCGAGGTAAAAAACAGCTAATAAGCCTACAAAAAATAAAAGATATATCCTTATTCTCTTTGACATCATATAATAACAAAATTAAGCCAATAATAACCCGCCCCAAAACGAATTTGCAATTCAGTTGCAAATAGGTAATTTTGCAGGCTTCATGAGTATCAAAATAAACTGGCATGCATTGGGCGTCGGCGCCTCTGTGATTTGTGCAATTCATTGTGCCGTTATGCCTTTATTGCTTAGCAGTTTACCTCTTTTTGGCGTTAATATTATCGAGAATTTATGGGTAGAGCTACTTTTGCTTGGAACTGCTTTTGTAATTGGCATCACCACGCTTTGGCATGGTTATACAAAACATCATCATAGTAAAATCCCTTTATTTTTATTTTCTGCGGGCATGATTTTTTTTATAGTACATCAGCTCTATGAAACTTCATCCGGCATCTGGGTGTTTATTATACCAGGGGTGATGGCTATCATTTCCGCACATTTACTGAATTATCGTAAATGCAGGATAGCGCATCATTGTCATGCCGACGATTGCAATCATTGATATATTATGAGAGATATACGTTTACTGAGAAAATTTGGAATAGCGGAGGGTATATCATTTGTGGTTTTGTTATTCATCGCTATGCCTCTGAAGTATATGTTTAACTTTCCGCTTGTCGTAAAATATGTTGGCTGGCTGCATGGATTGTTGTTCGTGGCCTATGTGTCTTTAGCCTATTACGTGAAAGTAACATACCGGCAGCCTTTCATGAAAATTTTATATGCCTGCATAGCAGCATTTTTTCCCTTTGGAACATTTATTTATGACCGGCAACTGAAGAAAGATCTTGAAAGTTTGTAAAACAACTACAGCGCTTCCATTATTCTAAGCAGTCTTTTCTCCTACAAACCATTGCTCCTTATTTTTAAATAGCACATTGAAAGTAGTCAGTGATCCATAGCAGCGGGTAATGTATTGCTGGATGTTGACTTTCTCTTCGTCTGAAAGATTTTTATGGCTGTTGATATTTTGTTCGAGTACACGAAGCCGGTCGCGCAGCATCACAATCTTGTGAAAAAAATCTTCGATGGGAAGTTCTTTGGCTTTTAAGCTTTT
>JBKDRQ010000007.1:0-3549 GCA_046341135.1 Bacteroidota bacterium | reverse complement strand
TCTGAACCTCAAAACCAATACCATTTACTTCCACATGGACCTGCGTAGGCGACTTATAAGTAAACTTCCCTTTAAGATAAGCATACATAGCCGCGAAAATAAATGAAAAATATATAAGGTAAGCGAAAGCTATGATATCATTGCTTTATTTTTCAGCTCCTGTGCAAGATTGCCCCCCAGATATCGTTCAATAATACTATGCAGAAGATAAACAACAGGAGTCATCAGCAAAGCGACAACAAACTTGTAGATATAGTTAACAATGCCCACAGCAACAACGAGCTTAAAAGACCAGACAAAATCATTGCCTGTGGCATTTACCCTGCTCCCTATATAAAAGGCAATAAAGAGCACCACGAAGCTGTCCATCAGTTGTGAAATCAGGGTGGAACCGGTAGCCCTTAACCAGATACGGCGCTCCCCCGTAAATGATTTAATGCGATGAAATACCATCACATCAATCAATTGACCAAGTAAGAATGCCGCAAGTGAGCCAATAATGATAAAACCTCCCTGTCCCAGCACGCCATGGTATGCTTTTTCCATATCTGGTACACCGCTACCCTGTTTACTGGTCACAAAAAAATCAGCTGGCGATAAATGCATAGCCAATACAAATATGAGAAACGCAAATGCAATCAGCCCAGCTGTGAGATATGACAAAAAACGAACCCCGCTGATGCCGTAATATTCATTGATGATATCTGTCATTACAAACACCACAGGCCAAAGCAGCACACCGGCAGTCAGATTGAGGGAGAGTTCATTCCCCAGCAGCATTATCTTCAGAGGAGCAAAGCCAAATGTTTTTTCCAGAGAAAAAATCTTCACTCCAATAATTTCAGCAATCAAAGCGTTGGCGATAAAGAAACCACCCAGAATGAGGTAAAGTTTTACCGACTTATTTTGAAGAGGGAGACTCATTATACGTAATTTCTATTAATTAAAAAGCATCAGCTTAGACAATAATTCTTTTAAAAGAGAGGCATCATTATTACCTGCATCATCCACCCCGATACTTTTCAAATTATAATCATGCAATAGCAAAAGTGCCGACGTGATACCCTCCTGACCATATACAGTTGCCGTATGCCGATACTCCTTCATAAACCAGGCATTTATACCTGTTTGAGCAGCTACGGATTTATCATCACCTCTTGCACTCATCAGCATATACACTTTTGAAAAATAACTATATAAAAAAGGCAATATCATCTGAATCGGTGCTGCTTTTGGATTATGCTCAAAGTATTGAACAATCTGATAGGATTTCAGAAAATTCTTTTTACCAATAGCACTTTGAAATTCAAAGAGATTGTATTGTTTACTGATACCAATACACTCTTCAATATCATCTTCATTGATATTTTTTCGGCTACCCAAATGAATAAATAATTTATCCAGCTCGTTGACAATTCTGCCTAAGTCATTGCCAATATGATCGGTTATGAGCATCATGGCTTTATGACCAGCTTGATACCCCTTATTTTGCAAATATTGATCCACCCAACCCGTCAGCTCATTATCCTTTATTTTATTTGCCGTAAAAAGAACAGCATGCTCTTTCAATGCCTTGGCCAGTTTACTTCGGCCATCAACTTTTTTCTCCTTGTGTGCTACCACTAGAATGGTGGATGGCATGGATTTCATGATATAAGGCTCCAGCTTTTCAAGATCCTTCATCTGTTGTGCTTCTTTAAGAATAACCACCTGCTTCTCTGCAAACATCGGGTAGCGCATGCAGGAGTTGATGAGCTGACTCGGCGTCGTTTCCTTACCGTAATGAATAATCAGATTAAAAGCAGCCTCTTCCGGAGAGAGAATATTTTTTTCTGCTGCATCAGATATGAGATCTATAAAATAGGTTTCTTCTCCTTCCAGCCAGTAAACAGGATGATATTCGTGCTTCTTCCATGCTTTAAGAATAGTGTTGATGTCCATCAATGAAAATCTCCTGCAGAAGACTATTTTTTAAATACCAATTTGTAATTAAATGCCAACTTGTATTTGTCATCAAGCGAAAATTTTATAGCTCTATTAAGTTCCACAGAGAATGTGTACTTGATGGTATCATTGGGAGGTATCATATATTGCTTGTACTGAGCTTCCGGGTTAATTACCGGCAATCTCAATAAGTTGGCATAACCGCTACTTCCATTAACAGGAACATAGACAAACCCACTGGTTCTATTTACAACCGGCACAGGAACTTGAAGATTTTTATTGGAAGCTTCTATCCTTACTATCTTAAAGTCCTCCTGGTTTACGGGAGAGCTCCCAAGTAAATAAAGACTGGTGGAATCCACTTTGGCACTGACGATATTGGCTCTGGTAAAATTGAGAATATTTCCGGGATTATTTTTAATGCTTGTATCCAGATCTGTTAATGCATAATCATAATTATACACAAATTGATTAATTTCAAAACTACCTACCCCTACTGTATCTAATTTGATAAATTGCTTAAGAGCAAGATAAACGGGTGCTGGCAAGTTGTCTATATTCAGTCCGGTAGTATCATAATTAAGTCGAACAGCCTCTTCCTTTATTCTTTTAACTGCATATTCATTAAAAACAAATTCAAATTCCTGACTGATTTTAATCTCAGGGGATAATGTATCAGCAATAATTTCTTTGATTTTATTGCATGAAAAAATCGGCAGAATAAAGAGAATCAACACATACAAAACTTTACGGGAACGCAGCATGGTGTTATAATTTTGCTGCTAAAGATACAAAAGCGTAAATAATATTAATTTTTATTCTACAGGTAAAATCTAGCCATCCTGTCAATAAAATGATGTTATTATCTTTGCCGCATGTACAAAGGTCAAAAAGTAATTGTGGTTTTGCCGGCATACAATGCCGCCAAAACACTCGAAATCACTTACAATGAAATCCCTTTTGAACTGGTTGACCATGTGGTGCTGGTAGATGATGCCAGCAAAGACGATACGATTGAAAAAGCAAGAGAGCTGGGAATCCAACATATTATCAGACACGAAAAAAATAAAGGATATGGAGGAAATCAGAAGTCCTGCTATAAAAAAGCACTTGAATTAGGTGGAGATATCGTGATTATGCTCCACCCGGATTACCAATACACTCCTCAGCTCCTGACTGCCATGATCAGCATTATTGGAAACAATGTATATCCTGTGGTATTTGGTAGCAGAATTCTGGGTAAGGGTGCCCTAAAAGGAGGCATGCCGTTATATAAATACATCGCTAACAGATTGCTGACATTGACTCAGAATATCTTACTTGGGCAGAAATTATCCGAATACCATACCGGATATCGCTCATTCAGCAAAACCGTGCTGGAGTCGGTAAAATTTGATGCCTGTGACGATGATTTCATTTTCGACAACGAAATGGTATCACAAATTTTCTACAAGGGATTTGAAATTGGAGAAGTGACCTGTCCCACCAAATACTTTAAGGAAGCCAGCAGCATAAATTTCAGGAGAAGTATGAAATACGGACTAGGCTGCTTACGTGTTTCCATCATTTATAGACTATGTAAGTGGGGATTGTACAGTAGCCGGC
>JBKDRQ010000006.1:0-3505 GCA_046341135.1 Bacteroidota bacterium | reverse complement strand
ACACTGCACTGGATGATTTGTTTTCGAATTTGTAAAAAGTCAAAATTCAAAAGGGATATTTCGCTTACGCTCAATATGACGAGTAGCGTTTAAATCTTTTTTATTCAACTTTACTGGCGCAGGCCTCCCGGCCTGTGCCTAAATGTTACTCAAAAATAATTTTATTATATCACACCTGAAAGGCAAACTCCAAAAGTTAATTGCTTTTGACTTTTAAGTTTTCCCTTAATAAAAGGGATATTTCGCTTACGCTCAATATGACGTGTAGCGTTTAAATCTTTTTTATTCAACTCCAGTTATACTTATGCGCCAGATGAATCGCCTGCGCTTTGGAATTAATATGTAACTTTTCGTAGATGCGACTGATATGTGTGCGGACTGTTTGCGGACTGATAAATAACTGCTCAGCAATAGCACGATAATTCTTCCCGCTCACTAATAATTTGAGCAGCTCCTGCTCTCTATCAGAAAGGGTATCCAGCAATGAAGATCCTTTTTCCGGCTTTTGTTCCCCCGAAGAAGGATAAGGTGCTTCTTTCAGCCATTGCAAAGTCTTTCTGGCAATCGCCGGACTCATGGGAGCCCCATTCTTATTATGAACAATATCAATGGCATCCTGTAATAACATCGCTGCATCATCTTTCAATAAATAACCGGAAGCCCCTGCACGAATGGCCTCAAATAGTTTATCATCATCATCGAAAACTGTAAGCACCAGAAATTTTATTTTAGGGAAATGGAGTGATGCAACAGCAATGGCTTCAATCCCGTTCATCACCGGCATATCAATATCCATCAATATCAGATCAGGAAGTTCTTCAGCAGATAATGTTTTAAGCTGTTCCAAAAAATCCTCTCCATTGGCTGCCTCCATCATAACCCTTACTTCGGAAGAGGGCTCTAATAACTGCCTGATGTTTTTCCGATTAATGCGGTTATCATCCACTATACCTATTCTAATCATAATTGTAAAGTTCTTACTTTCATACCCCGGCTTCAATACTGCATATGCAGTAATTATACACAGGCCTGTAAATTTCTTTATAAATTGTAGCAGTGAAATTACAACTCCATATCATTTTACTGTTGTTGACAATGATTATAATGAAGGGTTTTGGCCAACCCGGACTGATCAGTTATACTGTCAATAATGGCTTGTCACAGAACAGTATCAGCTGTATATATCAGGATACAGAAGGAATTGTTTGGATAGGCACCCAGGATGGGCTAAACCGATTTGATGGTTATTTTTTCAAAATATATAAGCATAAAGAAAAGGATCCGCATTCCATCAGCGATCAGTTCATATTATCTATTCATGAAGACGGCGCCAATAATTTAATCATTGGCACAAGAAACGGATTAAACTTGTTTGATAAAAAAACAGACCGCTTCATGAATATATCTCCCGATTCTGCAATGGCCAAGCAGATTCAATATCATTTCCCTAAAATAGAACCCCTTGAAAACGGTAATCTGATTATTGCAGGCCCTCAGGATATTTATGAATGGAACTGGAAAGAGAAAAAAATTAAAAAAAGAAACAATTTCATTTACCCTAACAATAATTTCTCCATCTATAAAAACAAAATCTTGCAGGCAGACGATGCAGGCCATATTTTTTTCTCCGACGACCATGAAGAGAAGCCTAATAATAATTCATTAAATGTTTTTCAAGGCATTGGTCAATATGCCGATAATCATCATACCCTTTGGTATTGCAAAAAGAATCAAAATGGAAAGACTAAAATCGCTTTTTATGATCTGTCCTACAAAGAATGGAAGAAACATCTCTTACAAATAGATGCCATCATCCACTCTATAAATTTTGATCGTCTTAATCGTGCATGGATATCTACCAACGATGGAATTTATATATGCGAAAATGAAAAAGACATCCGTCCGTTAAAAATTAATGGAGAAAGAATTACGGGAGAAGTACATAAAACTTTCTGCGATAAAGACGGTTTGATCTGGATCGGCTATTCCAATAACGGAATCGCCTTATATAATCCTGAAGTGAATGCTTATTACCTCTATAATGCCGGCATAAACAATGATCCGGCTTATGCATCCTTGCTTTCCAAAAACAATTCCTTATGGATGGCATCAGCTTCCGGACTTTATCAATTTGATCAGAACCGGAACCGAAAAAAAATACTCTACAATTATTGTTCAGCAATTGTGGAAGATCCGGATGGCAATATTTGGGTAGGCACAAAAAATGATGGGATTATTGTATTGAATGCTGTAGGTAAAAAAATAAAAAATCTTACAAAAGAAAACACGGGCCTTAGAACGAATCAGATTTTTCATCTGCATTATTCCCCTAAAACAAACAACATTATAGCATCAACGATTAATGGCTTATTTATTTATAGTTTGGCGAATGGGAATAATATGACCTATTTATCAGAGGATAATAAAATAGCCGGGAACTATGTGCTTCATAGCTTTACTGATTCAAAAGGGAATATTTGGGTGTCATCAAATCAGGGTGTAGATGTGTTGAACACCGACTTGAAAAATATATTAAGACTGACTTCCAACGATGAAAATTCAACTATTAAAAAAACAATCATTACCTCTTGCACAGAGGACAGGAAAGGAAATATATGGATTACCACGCTCAGCAACGGCATATACCTGTATAATCACAAAACACTGATACAATATCAGTCTGAAAATGGGCTAAGCAGCAATTATTGTTATGGTGCCGCCGTTGATGCATATCAAAGAATATGGGTGACTTCTACCTCCGGAATGAATGTTATCGATACTGAGACAGGAAAAGTATATCAAATAACCGAACAAAACGGATTGCCGGCCATCGATTATTCAATCGGGAGTATGCATGTAGCAAAAAACGGGAAACTGTACACGGGAAGTCCCGACGGGATCGTTGAAATCAACCCTTCTCTTATACAGATTCAGGAAAAACATTTTCGTCCGATCATCAATTATGTAGAGATCAATTATAAGGCAGCGAAAACAGATAGCTCCTATTTATTGGAATCAGCGCAAAATCAAATAGCTTTTGAATTTGTGGTGCCCTGCTATATCAATGCAGGAAAGTTGATTTATCAGTATAGAATAAAAGAAATGAATGGAGAGTGGATTACTGTTCAGCCGAATAACAGAAAGATCAATCTTGTTCAGCTGCCCTATCATCCGATTTGGGTGGAAATAAGAGCAGCATTTAACCCTTCAGGGCTTGCGCAGGCACCGATAACATCTATTCGCATAGAAAGGCAATTGCCGTTTTGGAGAAAACCATGGGTAATGATCGGAGAAGGATTCTTATTGCTGATGATGTTGTTTATGGTTATTCGTTTTTTTCTGAAAAGAAGATTACGGGAAAAATTCAAAGAGGTGGAAATGAAAGAGTCGATCTATAAAGAGCGGGAACGCATTTCACGGGATTTGCATGATCATCTGGGAGCGTATGCAGCAGCGATAAAAAGCAATATCGTACAGGCAGAAAAAGAAATGAAAAGTATAGCTC
>JBKDRQ010000005.1:0-3533 GCA_046341135.1 Bacteroidota bacterium | reverse complement strand
GGGTGATAACAGGATTGAGTAAGATTGCACGCGTAGTGGATGTGTATGCAAGAAGATTGCAGGTGCAGGAAAGATTGACCACACAGATACTTGAAGCTATTCGCGATGCATTAAATCCTGTTGGTGTTGCCGTGGTCATTGAAGCACAGCATTTATGTATGATGATGCGCGGCGTACAGAAACAAAATTCCCTTACAACTACTTCAGCCTTCTATGGTCAGTTTGAAAATCAGGCTACGAGAAGTGAGTTCATGAAATTGATTTCGAAGAAGCTCAGTTGATGATAACGTCATTCTGAGCGAAAGCGAAGGATCTCATCTTAACTCAAAAGTCAAAGGCTAAAACCAGGAAAGTTGTTTTTTACAAAGACAACAACTAAACATCTTTATTATGACAATAAAGTAACTAAACTCCTTCCTATTTTTGCACACAATCATTTATTATGTCTCACGCATTTATTTTTCCCGGACAGGGATCGCAGTTTAGTGGTATGGGTAAAGCTTTGTATGAAAGCAATGCCCGGGCCAAAGAAATGATGGAAGCCGCCAATGAAATACTGGGCTTCCGTATTACCGATATTATGTTTGCCGGAACGGATGAGGAATTGAAACAAACCAATGTAACACAGCCTGCCATTTTTATTCATTCTGTGGTGGCGTTTGCATGTCTGGCTGAGCAAAAGCCTGATATGGTGGCCGGACATTCGCTGGGTGAGTTCAGTGCGCTGGTAGCGAATAAAGTATTGAGTTATGAAGATGCATTAAGACTGGTGAGTGTTAGAGCTGAAGCCATGCAGAAAGCCTGTTTAAGTCAGCCCTCTACGATGGCGGCGGTGTTGGCGCTGGCAGATGAAATGGTAGAAGAAATCTGTAAGCAGGTGCAGGATAGCTCCGGAGAAGTGGTAGTGCCTGCGAATTATAATTGCCCGGGCCAATTGGTTATTAGTGGAAGTGTAAAAGGGATTGAGTTGGCCTGTGGAGCGATGAAAGAAGCCGGTGCTAAAAGAGCATTGGTATTACCCGTGGGCGGAGCGTTTCATAGTCCGCTGATGGAATCTGCCAGAGAAGAGTTGAAGGCGAAAATTGAATCTACTTCTTTTAACGATCCCGTTTGTCCGGTCTATCAGAATGTAGTGGCGAAGGCCGTTATCGATAAATAACAAATTAAAAATAATCTTATTGCTCAGTTAACGGGGGCGGTTAAGTGGACGCAGAGTGTGCAGGCGATGGTGGCAGATGGAGCGACGCATTTTACAGAGTGTGGGCCGGGCAAGGTGTTGCAGGGGCTGGTGCAGAAGATACATAAGGAAGCGGGTGTGGGTGGATTGGGATAAGGGAGGAGAGAGAAATATTATCAGAAGGAAATTTCAGGATATAAAAAACCCCCGCGAAGCGGGGGTTTTTTAATGAATGAATTTATATTATAGATCAATAAGAATATCTTGTATAGTGTGAATGACTCCATTTTTACATCTAATATCTGTTTTATTTCCATCAATACGAGCTTCATTATCATTAGGCCCACCGTAAGTAAAAATAGTATTATCAGTTAGTCTTTTATATGAAATTAGGCCACCTCCAAGTGATGGTCTTCCTGTAGACCCAAGATTAGCATCAATGAAATCTAAAATATACTCTCTGTTTGATAAAACATGTTTCTTTATTGCATTGGCACAAGCTGTTGGATCCCATGCATCGATACTTTTAAAGGTTTGAGCATTTAGAAATACGGAAAACGCAGCATTATTAGGAGCTATTAATGTAGCTGTGCCGGATTGAAGCATTGTTTTAATAGAAGGATCAGCTATACTTGCCCGATCGATGGCTTTTTTTATTGAATCATATCCTGGGGAGCTTATTGTCTCATACAAAGATTTGTTGGATGCAGGCAATAGAATCCCATTGAATTTATGCAATACTCCATTTTGAGTATTAATGTCATAAACTGTTAAAAATGGACTTATTGATGTTGCGATAATACTCCCATTAACTGACATGGCAGGCACGTTTGTAAGTTTTGTTACAAAGACACTGTCTGCAGGAGAATTGATGGTTTCATACTTTAAATTTTTTGCATTAGCTGGGAGCGTGCTATATAAAATTTTTCCTTTAATGATATGATAGCGTAAGATATCTGCATTGTCAGAAGAGTCTTGATCTTCAGGTTTATATTGAATAGCACTGAAAAGGGCATCAATTGGAGCAAATATGGTATAAGGCCCCTTTGTAAGAACATTGAGTGAATCTCCAAGATTTACAGAGCCAATTAGTTTTTCCATTGATGTCAGGTCGGTTTCATTATTAACTTTTTCCAAAAGGCTATTGGCCGTGGTGGCTTTATAAGTAAATGTGGCTGTTGATGAACCTGTGCCACCGGCATTTGTTGCTGATACCGTTCCGGTTGCCCCACTTCCTACATACGCTTTAATTGTGTTGTCGTCCACAACAGTGTAGGATGCTGCATTAGCATTTCCGATTTTTACTGCTGTGATATTGCTTTTCTTGAAATTAGAACCTTTAATAGTAATTAGTGTGCCAGTATATCCTTGAGTTGGAGTAAAAGATGTAACTATCGGAGCGGGGGGAGGAGGAGTTCCACCACCTGAATTACTCCCGCTATCTTTTGAACAAGAGATGAAGTTAAAACTTAAAGCAATCGTTGCTACAATTGCAAAGAGACTCATTTTTGTTTTTTGTAACATGTTCTATATGTTTTGATGGTTTTAAAGAAAAAAAGATTGAAGTTTTGATTAATTGTTTTTGATGACTTTATAGAGCTTCAGTTGCTGTTGTTTTGAATGAATTTTTATAAAGTATGTTCCTGCCGGCAGGGAAGACATATCCAGTTGTTCAGTGCTTTGATTGAATAGTTGTTTTTGTTTTAAGACCCTACCATCCATGGAAATCAATTGGCAGGTCATTTGTTTCACATTCGTTTCTCCAACCTGAATGATTAGTTTACCGGGTGTAGGGTTGGGATAAATATCAACGGAGATATTGGTTTCCAGATTATTGATGCTCGTTACGATGGAGATTTCCAAAGGTTGTTGCACGCCCTGTATGAGGCTTCCATTTGCATTTCCGTTCACAAAGCTATAGGCTACTTGCCCAACGGAGTAAGATACCGATCCTCCGGATCCGGGAGTTGTCGTTCCGCCTGCAGCTACTACACTGCTTTGTGCATGGATACTAAGTGCACCCAAACTCGACAGGCCAAACAAGATTAATTTTTTCATATTGATTTGATGTTTTGACAAAAGATTTCCAAAGTTAATCTGAAGTAGAATATCTCGCTTACCATCTATTTGATTTAACATCCCAGACCAATTTGGGAGTTGCAAGTAAAGCTATTTTTATGAAACTAACAAACATTTGGGTAGGGGTGGTTGATTTGTTGATTTGTGGAGAGGTTTAAGGGTATGGGATGCATAATTTTTTGGGCTATTTCAAGAAAATACAATAAAATATAAGTGTTTGCATTTTAACTGATTAGGTTAGTAGCCCCAAAAAATAATACTAATCATTGTTTTTTCT
>JBKDRQ010000004.1:0-5410 GCA_046341135.1 Bacteroidota bacterium | reverse complement strand
TTTATAGCCTTTAAGCATTCTCTATTAGCAAACCCTTCTTTTTGAAGCTTTATAATTACTTCTTCTAAAGACTCCCCTTCTGATACATCTTTTATACAGTTAGCTAAAAGATTTGATATGTATTCCTCAAATTTTATCTGATTTTCTTTGGCTAAAGTATTTTTATGTATTTGCCAGTTCAGTGCCCGCAAATGAGGAAATATGCTCATGTCCAGATTTCTTTTTAAGAACTCCTGATACAATGCTGAAATAGCTTCAGTACTAAGCGCATATCCGGAAGTTTGCGTGAGGTTCATTAATTCAGCATCCTCCATTCTGGCATACTTTAATTTAATAAGCGCTATGTCTATCATCGTTAACTGTTTGCTAAACAAGGTGTTTTGTTTGTTTCTGCAGGTATACTTGCGCTATTAGACGGAGTCCAATCACGCTAAAAGCACTTCAGCAGGAATGCTCATTTCTCTGTGAAATAATTTTGCCAATTCCAACTTTGCTACCCACTTTCCCCGCCAAATCTTCATTCTTTAATCCAAGTTCCTGCATTTTTAATTTGATGACTTCAATTGGATCCGGTACGGGAATCGGATAATGCAGATCCTCATACTGTTTAATCAATAAAAGAGCTACCTGCAATTTTTCTCCCTGTGGGCTATCGGGTTTTTCTTTTTTATCAAATTGCTTATCAACCCAGTCTAGATCTTCCTGGTATTGCTTTTTTGTTTTAATGATTTTGAGTTCCATATTTATTTCTTTGAATGTTGAACAGTAGTAACATCGATTTTATCATATTCAGCATATGTACCAAACCATTTAATCTGAACAACCTTGAAATTAAAAAATATTTCATTAATTCATATGGGCTTTTATTTTCGCAGCTACTGACTTTCTATATTTGGCGATAGAAAATAGGCGAATACTATGGTTGAAACAATATATTTTGCAGGAGGTTGTCTTTGGGGTGTACAGGCATATATCAAAACATTAAAAGGTGTTATTAATACTCAAGCGGGACGAGCAAATGGTTATTCAAATATTCTTGAAGGCGAGTATGATGGTTATGCAGAATGTGTAAAAACAGACTTTGATGCCGAAATTGTAACTGTTTTTCAACTAATGGATTATTTTTTTGAGATTATTGATCCTTACAGTTTGAATAAACAAGGTAATGATGTAGGGGAAAAATACCGTACAGGAATATATAGTAAAGATCCTCGACATTTGGCAGATGCTAAGAAGTATATAATAGAAAGAGCAGATAGCGACAAAATTGTAGTGGAAGTCCTTCCGCTTATGAATTACGTTAAAAGTGCTGATGAACATCAAGATAGATTGGATAGGTACCCTAATGACTATTGTCATATCCCTAAAGAGCTATTGCGAAAATATTTATGACAATCCATCTTTCGTAAATAAAGGGGGCGCAAC
This sequence comes from Bacteroidota bacterium, assembly GCA_046341135.1. Lineage (GTDB taxonomy): Bacteria > Bacteroidota > Bacteroidia > Chitinophagales > Chitinophagaceae > Lacibacter. Next base: position 3,985 of record JBKDRQ010000004.1, on the reverse strand, counting down.
TAGACTGCTTAATTGCTATATTTGAAAAATGAACATATTCCCTAAATCATCTGCTTATTTATTTTTAATTGTTGCAATGTATAGTCTAAGCGCTTGCACCAAAGTAAATAACGATGTGCTATCTGCAGAATCAAATAATAAAAATGTATCTGCGCCAGTTACTAATGCCCGTAGTTCTAATAATATTCGGGTGATGGCTTTCAATATTTTGGCTCCCTGCTGGGCCGATCCTGTTTACTATCCCGCCAGCTCAGCGCCTTTTCTGAACAGGACAGCACGCCGTCAGATCATTATTGATTTTCTAAAAAGTCACCAGAACACGGTAGATGTTTTTGCGCTGCAGGAAGTGGCTCAGGTAGAATTTAATTTTATCAAGGATGCACTCAAACTCACGCATGTTGGAATGCAGGCGAATCACGATCCTTCCTATTGGTCAAACTGGGTGACAGACGCTACCCCTTGGGAATTAAACGGCAACGCCATTTTTGTAAAAAAAGATCGCTTCACCAATATTGTTTTTGAAGATTTTCCTTCATCTGCCAGCGGAAATCATTCGGCACTTTTTACGGGCACTATTCGGAATTCAGGTAGCAAAATCTTAAGAGTAGCATCGGTACATTTAGATAGTGATTATGCCTATAACCGAAAAAATGAAATGGGTGCAGTGCTAGCAAAATGGAAAGCCCAAAACAACGCCACAGAAATCATTGCCGGGGATTTTAACACGGAAACGGATGCCACTAATATTCAGGCAGATATCCAGAAAGCAGGTTATTATGATTTACTGGAAATACTTGGAACAGCCGGACAAACACACCCATGGGACTCCAAATACAATGGGGCCGATAATTGGGGTATCATCGATCATATTATTTCGAGAAGAAGTACCCCTGTTGATGGTTCGGTGCTGAACTTTAATCTTTTTAACCTCTATCCGAATGATGAGGAAATGCGCATCAATAAAAACCTTCAGCTTTCCGGATCCGATCATTTTCCAATCATTGGAACGATTTCCTATTGATTCATTATGGTCTCTCGAACAAAACAAAACGTCTTTTGTATTTGAAAGATATGAATACAAGGATTTTAAGACTGAAACAGCAAATAGAAGGAGACAGGAATACATTACTATCTCACCCGGTTTACACGAAAATCAAGGACTTGAAGGGCTTACAACGATTTTCCGAGGTTCATGTATTTGCAGTATGGGACTTCATGAGTTTATTAAAGTCGCTTCAAAACAGCTTAACCTCTGTCTCTGTACCATGGATTCCGGTGGGTTCACCTTCAACAAGATACCTCATCAATGAAATTGTTTTGGGAGAGGAATCGGATGTAGATGAGGATGGTCTTCGAATAAGTCATTTTGAACTTTACTTAAAGGCCATGCGACAGATGGAAGCTGATCCTTATTTGATTGAATCCCTGCTTGTCTCGATTAAATCCGGAATTTCAATAAAGGATGCTATAAAATCTTCTGCGCTTTCGGAAAACATAAAGAAGTTTTTACAATTCACATTTGATATTGCATTAGATGCACCGAACCACGTTAAAGCTGCTGTTTTCACATTTGGCAGAGAAGATCTGATTCCCTCCATGTTCCATCAATTGCTTGAGCAGCTCTTTTCTGATACACCCGAAAAAGTGTCAACATTCAAATATTATATTGAGCGGCATATTGAGGTGGATGGTGATCATCACAGTCACCTGGCAATTGAAATGGTTTCAGAATTATGCGGGGAAGACGATGAAAAATGGAAGGAAAGCACAGTAGCTGCTCAAAAAGCCCTTCAAATAAGATACACCTTGTGGGATTCCATTTAATTCAATTATAAATTGTCAGCTTATACAATATCCTTTTCTTTATGAATTAAATTTTTCCATGAATAAAATCCATCTCCGATTTTCAAATAGATGATTAATATTAAAAGAATGGTTACAGCAAATATCATCTCTGTACCATAAAAGGAGGTGTTTTTTGTGTTGAATAAAACAATGATAGCGCCGACAATTAGGGGTATCTGAATAAATATTACGAGCCGCGTAAACATTCCTATTAAAATAAAGAGTCCGCCTAATAAATGTATCCACGGTATAGCTGCCTCAAGTATGGAAAACTTTTCAAGCAGATCTGTTTCAGCAATCACTTGTCTGAGAACAGCTTTATTTCTAATGAAATCTACACCCTTGATGAACAAAGCCCCTCCTAAAATCACTCTAAATAAAAGTACAATGATCTTATTGGGCAATTTTGTTTCTTTTAAAATATTTGAACCCTCTGATGAAAGCATGCCGATCTATTTTGATTAAAAGTATTGCATAAGCTATACGTGAAAGAATGATTAAAATCACCTTTTCAAACGATATCCATAGCGCATCAAAATTTCAGTAAATGTCTTTCCTATTCCACATATTGAAACTATGAAAATAAATTTTTTAATATTCTCTAAGGTAGTTTTTCAGATAAAGCAGTAAATTAGGAAATCAAAACGCAAAGTGTTTGCTTCTTGAATGGATTATCGATTTATTTAATCACGCATAAACAATAAGAAGATGCTTGAAAAGTTAATGAACTTACCAACCCCTCTTACCATTTTGAAGGATCCGGCATCGATTATCGTAATAAGCATTTTTATGATACTGCTGATTGCCGAAGAATTATTTCCGGGTAGGCCTTTACCAAAAATTAAATACTGGAAAATCAAAGGCATAGCAGCTTTTATAATTTACTTCTTTCTTTCTACCTATCTACCCATGTTTTGGAATGATGCCCTTTTCCAATATCAATTATTGGATATGTCTTTTTTAGGAGATGTTGGAGGTGCTGGCGTGGCATTATTGATCTATGAATTCGGTGTTTATATATGGCATCTTTCGATGCATAAAAGTAATTTGCTTTGGAGGATTTTTCATCAAATGCATCACAGTGCAGAACGTGTTGATACATATGGTGCATTCTTCTTTAGTCTGATGGATATGATAGGCTTCACATTTTTAACAAGCCTTGCATTAGTGGTAGCAGGAGGATTCACCGTTCAGGCAACTATTTATGCTATTTATGGTGCAACATTTCTTGCTGTGATTCAACATGCAAATATTAAAACGCCCCAATGGATGGGATATATTTTCCAAAGACCGGAATCACATTCATTACATCATGCCAAAGGTATCCATGCCTATAATTATTCAGATCTCCCGTTGTTCGATATTCTTTTGGGAACATTCAGAAATCCTAAAGAATTTGCCAATGAAACGGGGTTTTATGAAGGTGCATCTTCCAAAGTTGGCGAAATGCTTTTATTTAAAGACATCAATAAAGGCGGACAGTAATCGTAACGTCTTAAAAAACAGTTTAACCTAAAAACTACTTTTAAGTTTAAAAGTAATGAAATGCCAAAAAAGTATCTAAGTCCTGCTGAAATAAATTCAATAGGTGAATTAAGCCTGAAAGTATAATTTATACAAGAGATATCAAATAAAGGATTTATAGCTATTCATAAATAAATGCTAATGTTTATCTAAGCAACAATAGCCTCATATTTCAGTCGTTATCAATTCGTAAATATTATTTCTAATCATAAAAAGTATTTATGAAAAGACTAATTATCTTATCTGTATTCAGTTTATTTATTATAACGAATGTAACAAGCCAAAAATATTCAGGAATGTATTTATATAAAGCTATGGATAAATTCGAAGAAGAAGATTATTGTGGTGCCATTGAGAAACTTGATGAAACAATAAAAAAATATCCTGATTACGCCGAGGCTTATTATCTCCGCGGTCATTCAAAATATTTTTTGGCTGATTACCCAGGTGCCATTTCTGATTATAATAAGGCAATTGAAATAAATCCGGAAAATATAAGCGTCTATAACAGCAGAGGAATCTGTAAAAAAGAAAATAATGATCTTAAAGGGGCGATGAAAGATTTTAACAAAGCTATAGAAATGAATCATTTATTTGAAGATGCCTATTATAACAG
>JBKDRQ010000003.1:0-5390 GCA_046341135.1 Bacteroidota bacterium | reverse complement strand
GTATTATCAAGCAATGCAGGTGGACTAACTGAAATTAACCGGCATGGAATTACCGGATTTATGGCACCGGTAGGTGATGTGCAATTATTGGCAGAAATGGGAACAAATGTTTTGATGAATGACAAGACACTAAACGAAATGAAACGTGCTGCTAGCAATCATGCTGCACAATTCGACATACATCATATTGTTCCGCAATATGAAAACCTCTACCGACAATTTGTAAAGGAATAATATCAGCGATCTCTCAACCAGGCCTGCGGATTCAACATTTGCGCTTCTCTTGTAAGAATAAAATCCAGCTGTCCTTCGCCCTCCAGGTTTTCTCCTACCCTTCCCAGTATCTGCCCCACCTTAATTGTTTGTCCTTTAGACACCTGTGCGGAAATAAGATTGCTATAGGTGGTAAAATATTTTCCATGTTTTAACATCACCGCACTCATGCCGCCCACATCAAATACGCTCACCACCTCTCCTTCAAACACTGCCTTTACGGGGGTGCCGGTTGGAGCAGCAATGGTTATAAAGTCCTGATTGCCTTTAATATTGGTGCCGGGAACGGTGTAAGATCCGAATGGAATAGAAATATACCCATTGTCTACCGGAAACGGCAGACGCCCTCTGTTGCTTTCAAAGTTATTGCCCAAGGCCAGATCTTCTTTGTTGTATTCAAGATAACTCTCCTGCTTTTTGGGTGTTTCCTCTTTTTTAACTACAGCTTTTTCTGCCGTTGTTCCGGGCTTCACTGATTTTTCTTTGGAAGTCGACTCTTTTTCTTCCTTTAACTTTCTTTCTCTATCTTCTTTTGCTTTTCGTTCAGCTTCTTTCTTAGCCATTTCTATTTCACGTCGTACAACAGCTTTAATGGCAGCTTCCAGCTCATTCGCCTGTTTACGTTTTGCAGCAATGTTTTTATTGACTTCCTTCTCGCGTGTTTTTAATTTGCGAACGATATGATCCTGTTCCTTTCGGTCTTTCTCCAATTCAGTACGCTCTTTCGTTTCATCTTCCAATACCAGCGTCTTCTCGTTTCTATTAGCCGTTAATTGACCTATTTTTTCTCTATACAAATTTTCAGTCTTCCTGATTGCTTCTACCTGCTGGGTACGATAACCTCTGTAAGCACGCATATAAGAAATACGCCGTATTGCATCGTTAAAATTTGATGCAGAAAACAGGAAATTCAGAAAGTCATACCGGCTTCTGTTTTTATACGCATACACTACATTTTGTGCATAGTTCATTTTAAGCGTATCAAGATCATTACGCAAACGCAGCATTTCCCTGTAAGAAAAATCAATATCCTTATTTATAACACCAACCTGTCGATTGATATTCTGAATTACCTGATTGCGTAATCTTATTTTATTTTGGATAAGGGCAAGCTGACCTAAACTTTCTTTACGATTCTTTTTTATTTCATCAAACTGACGATTCAGCTGTTCAATTTCCTGGAGCGTCTGACGTTTCTTTTTTTCCAGCTCTGCCTTTTCCTGGTTCTGAGCGGACAAATTCAAAGAGAGGATAAACAATAATATAAACCAAATTATACGCATGCCGGAGTATTGATCTTTGCAAATGTAAGCATTCGGCTTTTTCATCAGACAGCAATTGTGCATGAAACTGTCTTTAAGGTATTTTTTTGAATTTTTTAGGCACATTAAAAGGGTAAGATAATAACGCATCAAAGTGATATTCTTTGAATTTCATCTGTACGTTAAATACATTTTTATATGAAATAAAAATTTCTCTTAATGTTGAGAACGCAATCCCCTCTTTCCATTCGTATTCTTTATAGAACAAATCTGCTCTTCTGCCAAGTACAGGTGATGCATCATCGATTCTGTTTTTTGCAATACAATAATTACTGTTCGCAGATAAAGTATGATTAAAAACACCATTTCTGCCCGACAGCAAATACACTTCAGGCTGATTGGCATATGCATATACGCTGTCTTTATTAAAGAAAATAGCTCTCCCCAAAATAATATGCTGAAGGTCGGTATACGAAAAGGGTATCTGGCTCAATTCCTGCAACATACTCAAGGGACGTATCTGAATGGTTTTTGCAATTTTATCCATCACTTTTATACTGTCCGGCGTAATCAGAATACGAATTCCTTCTATACCGATATCATTGGCCAGCGAAATCCAGATAACGCTATCCTTTTTCATTCTGATGAATGCTATAAAATCCGGCTGCTTACCATCTTTATTGGCATAGACTACTTTGGTGCGGGCAGAAAAAGTAGTGTAATTAACATGCCGGTTTTAAATGGTGTCAATAACATTATTTATCATTTGAAGCGTATCGGCATGACTGGCCGTGATATCCGGCTTAGCCAAAACGACCGTGTCTTTTTTAGTTATAGCCTGCTGAATTTTTTTCGTTGCCCGACAGGCAATAAAAGTTCCGGCAAATAGAGGGATCAATATAAAAAATAATAAACGCATTTGATTGACATTAGTAGTGAACTATACCTTGCCGGTACTCCCGAAACCTCCCTCATTTCTTTCCGAAACTGATAACTCCTCTACAGAAACCCATTCTATCTGTTCAATTTTTTGAATCACCATTTGAGCGATACGATCACCATTATTAATCGTTTGGGAAAGCGCACTTAAATTAATCAGAATTACTTTAATCTCTCCTCTGTAATCTGCATCAATGGTGCCCGGAGTATTCAAACAGGTAATACCCTGCTTTAATGCCAGTCCGCTACGAGGACGAATCTGAGCTTCAAAACCATGAGGCAATTCAATAAAAAGACCTGTGGGAACCAATACACGCTCCAGAGGTTTAACTACCAAAGGCTGATCGATATTTGCCCGCAAATCCATCCCGCTTGAGCCTGCTGTTGCATAATGAGGCAATGGATGAGCCGAATGATTAACAATTTTTACCTGCATGAAATTATTTTTCAATTAACACAGTTGCGTAGGCAAATAAACCCTCTTCTCTTCCTGCAAAACCCATTTTTTCGGTTGTCGTTGCCTTAATCGATACATCTTCTGTTGAAATATCCAGAATAGCTGCAATCACTTTTTGCATCTGCGGTATGAAAGGTTTGATTTTGGGAGCTTCCAGACAAAGCGTAGTATCAACGTTTACGACATGGTATCCTTTTTCCTGTATCTTTTCATAAGATTTCTGCAATAAAATCTTGCTGTCAATATTATGGTAAGCAGGATCATTGTTAGGAAAATGAACTCCGATATCGCCTAATGCCAGTGCTCCCAGTAACGCATCACAAATGGCATGCAGCAATACATCTGCATCGCTATGTCCCACCGCTCCTATTGGATGCGGAATCTCAATGCCCCCAATAAATAATTTTCGGCCTTCGGCAAGCTGATGAAAATCAACACCCATCCCAATTCTAAAAGACATATGCTTGATGTTATATTAAAAAACAACAGCGAAGGTAATACAACCTCCGCTGTTCAGAAAAATCTTAAATAATTGCTCAGGGCAATTCTTCTGAGGTTTCCTTATTGCCACTGAGATCGAAGATAATACCAAAACGGGTTGTATTGCTAAGCGGATTCTGGTTTATCCCCTGTCCTGAAGGAATCAGGTAAGAAAAGTTGAAATTGAGTTTGTTGTAATTTATACCAACACCCGCAGAAAAAAAGCGACGATTACCTTTCAGCTTACCCTCATAAAAATAACCTGCCCTTACAAAAAACATATTATTATAGGCATATTCTCCCCCGGTAGAAATTTGAAATTCCTGTAATTCTTCACTAAATCCTCCGGGCGCATCCCCCAATGAAGAAAACCAACTGCTGACCACACCTTTTGAACGATACTCTCTTAATCTCGCTGCGGAAGTATCATTAGGAGGTGTAGGAACCAGTAATTTATTAATATCTACCCCAAAGCTTATTTTACTGGTTTCATCAATCACATAATGATACATGCCTCCAATACCGAGGTTGGCAGGAATATAATCTCCACCATCAGCATTATTGGTATAATTGATTTTGCTTCCTAAATTACTCATCACGGCTCCGGCAGTAAAACCCTCTCCTGCCTCGTTTAATCCATTATAGTAAAGTGCTACATCACCACTTACAGCCTGACCTGGCTTGTAGGGTGTGCCGCTGGAAGAGCTGTTGGCTAAATTGGAAAATATATACCTAAGACTAATCCCTACTCCCAATTTTTCGCTCAAACTTCTGCTATATCCTGCATCTAAAGCCCATTCTCTTGGTCGAAACTCATTTAGATTATTTCCAGCGAAATCAGTAAACTGAATACTACCCAGGTTAAAATAGCGCAAAGAGGCTGAAACGGCCTGATTTTCTGCGAACTTATAATATCCGGCTGCTGTAACGATGTACACGTCATTAAGTCCCAAACTTTTCAACCAGGGTGTATAGGTAATACCCAATGCAGATCTAGACTCAGAAAAGGGTATTTTAGCAGCATTCCAAAAAGAAGAATTCGCATCAGGCGTTGAAGCAATCCCCAGATCTCCCATAGCTCCGGAACGTGCATCTGGTGAAATGCGCAGCATCGGAACTGCTGTAGTTACCACATTAATCCTGTTTGACTGAGCATAAATTTGTATAAATGCTACGTTTAGCAATAAGGCGAGGGTAATTTTTCTCATTTTCTGTAAATTGATTATTTTCTATCGGGTATTTTTTACAAAAGAACTAATTTTTGACGAGCCGACCGCTTCTTTCCTTTACTATCTTTAATATTCAGATCATAAATATAAACACCTCTGCCAATTTTCCTGCCAAAATTATCGGTCCCATCCCATTCAATGTCAAAAGAACGATTTCCGGTTGAATTTATTGTTTGATTGATTGTTTTTACCAAATTTCCGGCAACCGAATAAATTCGTACCTGCACCTGTAACATATCCCCGGGACGATTATGCTCAAACATAAATTTAGTACGGGTAGTAAAAGGATTCGGATAATTGTAAACATTCGCCAGCGACAATTCAACATCTTTAACTACCTTAAAATTGATTCTGTATGAAGAACTGTTATTCACCACATCCCACACTTTAAGGTCGATAAAATGATCTCCCTCCTTAAGCGGAGGTAACTGAAAACGCAACGATCCTCTCTGATAACTTCCTGACTCAGCACTATAAAAATCATTCAAAACATAATATTGCTTAAAGTCGCCGTCAATAGTAGCTGAAATATCATGACCAATACCTGCGCCTGCACTATTGATACCGCTTGAATCAAAAAGCTTTAGCAACAACAAAGGATTCTCATTCGTAATTCCGCCATCAACAAATTTCTCATCGTTCAGATAGGCTTTTATTAAAGGGCCTTGATTGTCGATAATAGCAACATTGCCTATCCCCCCTACATAAATATCCCGCTCATTTGAAAAAGCGGTTATTCCGGCGCCGTAC
>JBKDRQ010000002.1:0-15901 GCA_046341135.1 Bacteroidota bacterium | reverse complement strand
GCCGAACCGGAAGGCATACAACCTTTACGTCCCTTCGAAACAGGTGAAGAGCTGACAGAAAAAACGATTGCTGTTTTTCAAAAGCTACATCCTTTTTTTGCAGATTGTCTCGTGAAAATGCGTGAGATGAAACGGTTCGATTTAGACAGCAGAAAAGGAAAAGCACCCGGCGGATACAATATGCCACTCGCAGAAACCGGTGCCCCTTTCATCTTTATGAATGCAGCCGGCACGATGGATGATGTAACAACGATGGTGCATGAAGGCGGACATGCCATTCATTCTTTTCTTACCCATCCGTTGGAATTAACGGGATTCAAAGAGTATGGAGCTGAAATTGCCGAAGTAGCCAGCATGGCCATGGAATTGTTTAGCATGGAATACTGGCATCTCTTTTTCCCGGATAAAGAAGAATTGAAAAGAGCCAAGTTCAAACAACTTGAACGCGTATTAACGATATTGCCCTGGATTGCCCGCATCGATGCTTTTCAGCATTGGCTGTATCAGCATCCGCAACATACACAAGAGGAAAGAGGAAAGTACTGGATGCAACTGGCTGAGCAGTACAGCACTGGCCTGATTGATTACAGCGGACTGGAAAAATTCAGGCCATACGAATGGCAGCGACAATTACATTTATTTGAAGTGCCTTTCTATTACATTGAATACGGCATTGCGCAATTAGGCGCCATCGGTTTGTGGATGCAGTTTAAGGAAAATCCAAAGCAAGCGCTGGATCATTATATCCAAGCTTTAAGTCTGGGTGGCACCCGCACACTCCCCGAATTATATGCAGCCGCGGGATTAAAATTTGATTTTTCTTCGGAACACATTCAGAAGCTGATGGAGTTTGTAAAGGCTGAGATGAATAATTTATAATAAAATTTTTCGAATCAGTGTATGATAAAATATCATGCACTGATTGATCTCATTGATTACAATTATCAAAATTCTTACTTTGTCTAATTCATGAGAGAGGCTTTCTTATTTATGGCATGCATAGGATTTGTTGGGACATTTCTTTCCTGTAATCAGATTGCGGATGAAGAAACAACCGATACGCCATTTTTATGGAGCAGTAAAGACACGGTTATCGTCTGGTCAACAGATGCGGATCAGTCAACCCGTAAAAGATTATTTGTACCCGAAGATTCTATAAATATTGCAGAACCAATACTTAACGGAATTAACGAATTATGGCCCGAAGCCGGCATATTTTTGAAAGGACAAAAAAATGATACATTGTTAGTGGGTTTACAAAATGAAAACTGGTTGACCAATGAAATTGGCAATGAAGGGGCAGAATCATTTTTATCTTTCGCAGCCATGAATTTATTGGAGCTAAAAGGTATCAACCATATTTATTTTGATCTTACACCCGGCGTACATGCCGGCGCAGAAACATGGGAGGACCGTGATTTTGCAGACTGGAAGACGGGGAAATGAGGATATAACTTAAAAGTGAAAAGTTAAAAGTTAAAACTGAAATATAAAGCCCTACTTTTAAGTTTTAAGTTTTGACTTTAATCTTCACAAGTTTATCAACTCAAAACCTGATAAGCAGCCAAGCTGATCAAATACGCAAGAGCTGTCATGTACACGAGTTGAATCATCGGCCACTTCCATCCATTGGTTTCCCGTTTCACAACTGCGAGGGTGCTCATACATTGCATCGCCAGTAAATAAAACAACATCAGGGAAACACCGGAGGCAAGGGTATAAACTTTGGTGCCGTCTGAACGAACGGCTGCCTGCATTTTTTCTCTTAAAGTGCTAGCATCATCTTCATCATTAACCGAATATAAAGTAGCCATCGTACCTACAAAGACTTCTCTTGCTGCAAAAGAAGTAATTAAAGCAATGCCGATCTTCCAGTCGTAACCCAAGGGAGTAATTACAGGTTCAATGATTTTTCCTGCTTGTCCGGCATAAGAATTTTGTAATAAAGCGGCTTGTTTTTCTTTTTCAAGCAATGCCTTTGCAGAAGGATTTTCCCGAATCATCATATCATATTGCTGATGCACCAGCTCCATTTTATTCCCTGGTCCATAACTGCTCAAAAACCAAAGGAGCAGACTAATGATCATGATGATTTTTCCGGCATCCACCACAAATATTTTTGCTTTCTCCAGCATGAGATAGAAAATATTTTTCCATCGGGGTGTTTTGTAAAGAGGAAGCTCCAGTACAAAAAAACTTTTCTCTTTAATCCTGATAAATATTTTGGCGATTCGGGCAACCAGCAATGCGATCAATATGCCGAATAAATAAAGTCCCATCATCACGAGTCCCTGCAGACTTAAGAATCCGAAAATATAATCTCCGGGAATGACCAGTGCAATAAGAATTGTATAAACAGGCAGACGTGCGCTGCAGCTCATGAGGGGAGTTACGAGTATCGTTAGCAATCTCTCTTTCTGACTTTCGATATTTCTTGCGCTCATGATCGCAGGGACTGCACAGGCAAAGCCACTGATCATCGGCATCACACTTTTTCCGTTAAGACCGGATTTACGCATGATTTTATCTGATAAAAAACTGATGCGTGCCATATAACCACTTTCTTCCAGCAATCCAATCAGTCCAAATAAAATCATGATCTGAGGAATAAAAACAAAGATGCCGCTAAGACCGGGTAGAACACCACGTAGAATTAAATTAGAAAATTGATTTTGCGGCAACAGGGGAGTTAGCCAGTCTTCTATCCACACAAAAACATGTTCAATAAAATTCATGGGATATTCGGCAATCCAGAATACACTTAGAAAGAGAAAGAAGAGCACCGTCAATAAAATGAGATACCCCCATGTTTTATGTAAAAGTATTTTATCAATTTTTTCAGAGAGCATCTCCTTGGGAACAATAGCTGTTTGTACAACAGCCTGTTGTATGATGGTCTGAATGCGTTTATACCGTTGAATAATTTCTTCTGCCTGTATGCGGGTTGTATTGACGGTATTTGTTTTGATGACCTCTTCTATTTGTTGCAATGTTTGATTATCGAGATCAAAAGATTTATAATGAATCAGATGATGAATGAGTGCATAATCACTCATACCTGGGAGGATGGACTTCATCTGCCTGATCGCATCGGCTGCCAGTTCATTATTAGATATAAAATCAAAAGCAGGAGGCTTATAAATCCCCTGTTGAACAGAAAGCAGCGCCTTCTTAAGATCATTTATACCGGTCTGCTTTCTTGGATTGACTTCCACTACAGGAATACCCAGCGCTCTTTGTAATTCCAGCGACTGAACCTTTATTTGTTTTTTGGCTGCCACATCCAGCATGGTAAGTGCAAGCACGGTTGGGATCTTTAGATCAATCAGCTGCGATACAAAGAGCAGATTTCTTTTAAGATTGCATGCGTCTGCTACTACTAATATGATGTTGGGTTTGATTTCGTTGTCTTGTCTGAGGAGTACTTTATAAGCCACCCACTCATCCATTCTGCGCGGGTATAGACTGTAGGATCCCGGCAAATCGACCATTTCGACTGTCGTTGATGCATCGAGTATGCATTTCCCCGTCTTCTTCTCTACTGTAACGCCGGGGAAGTTGCCCACTTTCTGATTCAGTCCGGTCAGCACATTAAACAGCGAAGATTTTCCGCTGTTGGGGTTTCCTACCATTGCTATCTGTACCTGAGACTCCATATAAGGGAGCAAAGGTACACGCTTGGGAGGTGATTTATTTACGAACTAAGGAATAAATGATAGGGATTAGACAGCATAAATATTAAATTTGCAAATCCGGAAATCAACCAAAATTTTGTCCGGACAAAAGAGATGAAGATATATCTGCGGTTATTGAGCTATATGCGGCCATACAGTCGCTTTCTGGTTCCCTTTTTTCTATTCACTTTAATCAGCAATTTTTTTAATGTTTTTCAGTTTACGCTGTTAATACCCCTGTTGAATTTTCTTTTTTCTGCTGATGATACAGGCGCCGCAGCAAAATACGCGGAGGCTCCGGTGTTTGCTTTTAATAAAGATTTTTTTATTGACTGGTTCAATTATCAGGTCTATCAATTAAAGACAACAAATCCCGTATATGCACTTTACTTTATAGGAATAGTGATTGTAATTGCAGTAGTTTCCACCAATTTATTTTCATATCTGGGAAGAAGAAAAATGATTAAGGCGGTTACCACGCTGGGTAAAAATATCAGAGAAGCGATCTTTCACAAAGTAAACCATCTGCATATAGGCTATTTTACGAAGGAGCATAAAGGAGATCTCATTGCAAGAATGAATTCAGATGTTACCGAAATTGAAGCGGTTGCCTCCAGCGCAATAGAGGTCATTTTCAAGCAACCCTTTTTAATCATCATTTATTTTACTGCGTTATTTCTGATTTCAGTTAAGCTTACACTTTTTACACTGATCATTATCCCCATGTCTGCGCTCGGCATTGCATTTGTTACCAAAAAGCTGAAAAAAGAAGCGCAGGATGCGCAGGCATCTTCCGGAAGATTGTTTACCATTATTGATGAAACGCTTACGAGCATGCGTATTATTCGTGCATTTAATGCCACCCAATATATCATTAACAAGTTCAGCAAAGAAAATGATTTTTATAAGCGTTCTGTGTTAAGGAGTTTTACCAAAAAAGAGATGGCGCCTGCCTTTTCAGAAGTTTCAGGTGTGATTGTAGTTACTTCTATTTTGATTTTTGGAGGTAGCATGATAATCACTAAAAATCAAAACACCACTCTTACACCCGGATCATTCATTGCTTTTCTCGCTATTTTTTCGCAGGTAATTAGGCCGGCTAAAGCTATGGTTGTTGCTTTTGCCAACATACAGCGGGGACAGGCTGCAGGTGAAAGAATTTTAGAAGTCATGGATACGGCCATTGAAGTACAGGATCATCCAAATGCAAAAGAAATGCCTTCGTTTTCAGATATCATTGAATTTAAAAATATTCAATTTGGATATTCTGAAAAAATGATATTGAATGATATAAGTTTCGATATTCCAAAGGGGAAAACAGTAGCGCTGATTGGACCTTCCGGGGTAGGAAAATCTACTATTGCTGATTTATTGCCGCGTTTTTATGATGTGAAAGAAGGATCTATTTCTATTGACGGGACTGATATCCGTGATTTCAAGATGGAGTCTTTAAGAAGTCGCATGAGTTTTGTCACCCAGGACACTACTTTATTTAACGATACAATTTTCAACAATATTGCCTTGGGTAAGCCTGATGCTTCACTCGAAGATGTGATACATGCTGCAAAGATTGCGAATGCCCATGATTTTATTGTAAGTACTGAAAACGGTTATAATACCAGCATTGGTGATAGGGGCGTACGATTATCAGGCGGACAAAGACAAAGACTGAGTATTGCCCGTGCCGTATTTAAAAATCCTGAAATACTAATATTGGATGAAGCAACCTCAGCCTTGGATACCGAATCTGAAAAACTAGTACAGGATGCCTTGGTTAATTTAATGAAAGGCAGAACCACTCTTGTAATTGCACATCGTTTAAGTACGATTAAAGATGCCGACGAAATCATTGTGTTACAGGATGGGAAAATAATAGAAAGAGGAAAACATATAGATTTAATTGAAAAAGAAGATGGGCTTTATAAAAAGCTGACGATCTTACAGAAGGTAGGGTGATGTATTTTATATTCAAATAATCATCGATATATACTTAGTGATTAAGGTTTATTTAACCTGAGCTTACGATATAGCCTGAGCTTTTGTTTTTTTATTAAATATCTTATAAATATTATTGT
The DNA here is from genome assembly GCA_046341135.1 of Bacteroidota bacterium. GTDB lineage: Bacteria > Bacteroidota > Bacteroidia > Chitinophagales > Chitinophagaceae > Lacibacter. Next base: position 10,152 of record JBKDRQ010000002.1, on the reverse strand, counting down.
GCCGAAATATTTTTTAATAATATCAGATCTGTCATTTTCAAGTTCGGTATCTATAAGCTGGTTTGATATTCCCGTAGAATTAAAAATTGTTAATGAAACAGGTATATATTTAAATGTAAATGATTTGTCTGTCCAGCATTGTATATTCAACAAATGATCGGCGCTAATTTTATACTTCTCATTAAACAGATATTTATTAAAAACTTCTATGGGATACAAAACACATTGTTGACAGAAATTACTCTTAGCTAATCTATATGAACTAAACTTTCCGCCGTATTTCTTTCCTTCAGAAATATAGTCTCCATAATAAACACAATGATTGTCGAGAAGCTGTGGTATGATTTCCTGAAAATTATTGTTTAATTGATCATCAGCGCCCAAAAAAAGAATCCACTTCCCTTTAGCATATTTTACACCTTTATTCATTGCATTGTAAATGCCATAATCTTTTTCTGAAATCCAAAAGGAAATTGAGGATGGATTATCTTTTATTATTTGCACTGTCTGATCATTACTTTCTCCATCAATAATGATATGTTCACAATACCGACCACCATATTTCTGAACAGATTGAATGCATTTTAATATATGTTTTTCTGCATTCAAGCAAACAGTTATAATAGAAATTAAAGGATTAGCTGAATTGTTGAAATTATTGATATCTGATAAATTCATCTTTGATGATTATAAATAGAAAAGTAATTTAATCAGCATTCAATTGTTTGTACCCGTTTTTACAGGCACGCACTTTATTTAATACAACCTCATGATATCTGTCTAGATTTTCTGCTTCTTTATTTCTCGATAATATTTCATGGTGTAGATGATAGCATACAGCTGTCATTTTTAGCTGTCTTCTTTTTATTCCGGCATTTATTAGTCTTGCTGCAAGATCAATATCCTCATGCCCCCAGCCTGAAATATCATTATCATACCCATTTACTGAAATAAAATCATTTTTCCAGACAGCAAAATTGCAACCCTTTACGTTTCTGGAAAGGTTGTCATCTTTGTAAAATATGGGTGCTAATAAGGGGAATCGTGTTGCATTTATGGTCGATTTCACTCCAGGTGTAAGAGAACAAAGGGATATTTTTTTATCATTTAGTATCCTCTCAGTAAGTTTCTTATTAAGCCTCCCCCTGCTTCCTTTAATAAAATGACCTTTTTTTCTATGCCTTAAATGATCTTCTACGAAATTTTTATGCAACATAATATCACCATCCACCTGAATGATGTAATCTGAACCGGCTTGAGCAAACGCCTTATTTAAAATAATCGTTTTTCTGAAACCAATATCTTCATGCCAAATATGAAGTAAAGGAACAGGTAGTATTTTTTTATATGAATCTATAAGAACACGGGTTTCATCTCGTGAACCATCATCCGCAATTATCACTTCGTAGGGCAGCACCGTTTGTTCCAGCAGACTCATTAATACCAAATTCAATGCCTGTGGCCAGTTATAAGTAGATATTATTAAAGTACATTTATTGTTAATTTTCATAAGATATAATTATTTAAAGAAACCATTAATCGTATCGCAAACGCGCAGAATATCATTTTTATTATGAAAAAAAGAAATAGGCAGGCTTAATGTTGTTTTGTGTATTTTATCTGATATCGGGTAGTTATTTTTAAATAATCTAGAATACCCTTTTTGTCTATGTGGTGGTACAGGATAGTGTATATCTGTAAATATTCCGTTTTCCAGTAAATGTTTCTTTAACGCATCTCGTCTGTCAGAACGTATATTATATATGTGAAAAACGTCAAAATATTCTTTCTGTACTACTGGCTTTATTACATAATCGCTCAAATTATTCTGATATATTTTAGCTAGTTTTCTTTTATGAGCATTGATCTTGTTTAGTTTTTTTAATTTTATACTCAAGAATAAAGCCTGTAGTTCATCTAGCCTAGAATTTATTCCGATATATTTATTATGATATTTTTTTTCTGAGCCATAATTTCTTAGTGACCTGATTTTTTCATATAACTTTTTATCATTCGTTATTATAGCACCTGCATCACCAAGAGCTCCAAGATTTTTTGTAGGATAAAAACTGAAAGCTCCGATATCGCCAAACGATCCAACTATTTGGCTATGTACTGATGCGCCATGAGCCTGCGCACAATCTTCAATGATTTTTAAATTATATTTTTTTGCAATGGAAGATATCTCATGCATCTCACAACCTTTCCCATATAAGTGGACAGGCATTATAGCGACAGTTTTTTTTGTAATCTTATCTTCAATAAGTTCAGGATTAATGTTATATGTAGTAATCCTTGGCTCTACCAGGATAGGCTTAAGCCCTGCATTAACAATACTTAAAATTGTAGCGATGTAAGTATTTGAAGGGACGATAACTTCGCTTCCTTTTGGAAAATCAAACACACTTAACCCTAAATACAAAGCATCTAATCCGTTAGCCACTCCAACACAATATTTAACTTTATTATATTCAGAAAATGCCTTTTCAAAACCAGACACTTCTTCTCCCAGAACATACCATCCTTTATCTAAAAAAGATTTTAATTTCTTTGTATAACCAGGAATAAACGAGCTATTCAGTTTTTGTAAATTTTCGTATGGTATAGTTTTATTAATATGGCTCATAAATATAATCATTCGGATCAAAGTATTCGGAAGCTAACACAAGCAATATTGAACCAGGTGAAAATTGATGCATACTATGGAAATCTTCCGGATATAGTATTAGGCATTTATTTGGCGCATCAAGCAAATAACTGCCTTTGTCATTACCATTATCATTTTCGATTACGCAACTCCCTTTTATGCAAATAGCAGCCTGAATCGTCTTATGATGCCTGTGTAATCCCCGGACAGATGTATCAACATCATATATGTAAAATACTCTTTTAATATCAAAGGGAAGTACTTTTTCAACTACTGCGAGCGCACCTCGTTGATCTCTGTATTCATTAACTGTTATTAACTTAGCCATATATTCTTTTAATCATCGATCGCAAAAATCGGGGTATAAGGAAAATCTTTAAGTTTGAAATTTTATTGTTTTTTATATAAAAAACACTTTTTTCTGTCATTATCCTCGAAATTAAAGAAGTCTTTGTTTTATAGCGAATAAGCGTATCATTTGTTTTATTGAGTGTATTGTTAATAGATTCAAGTATTTCCCAGTAATTCTTGTACAATGCTAAAATATGCTGGTTCTCTTTTACGCTGTAAGTTCTAAATCCATTTGTGGCAAATTTTTCTCCCAATATCTTAAATCCGTGAAAATGGAAATAAATAAGTCTGGATTGATTAACCCAAAACAATTGGTCTTGTTGATATATCTTATAGTTGTTTAGATTCCATGGGGCGAGTCCGGCACCTGTATTATTAATCACATAAAGCTTTTCGCCATAATTAGCAGGCCAGTCATTGAGATAAAGCTGATCGCAAAATCGTTGGTTTTCAAGATCAAGGATGTCTTTACACCAGTTAATACATTTTTTTCTCCAGTCTTCCAAACAATCGATTCCCCACTTATCATTTTTGAAAATTTGAAAGCTGACATTATACAAACCATGCTTATCTAACTTCTTTATCGACTCGCTAAAATTATGTGGAGTTATTATGATAGAATGATTTTCGAGGTGATTGAAAATGGAATCTGTTGAATCATAAAACAAAATATCAGCATCAAGTGTACAGATATGCGGGAGGTTGAATTGCCTAAGTAAGAACAAAGGAAGACATGGACTTATTGTAAAATAGTACTCTACCTTAGATCTGTTAGTCTTTGCTTCTAACAAATCTTGATCAAAATTTTCTAAGTCAGTTAAGGGGATGGCTTGAATGTGTTTGTACTGTTCATGTCGATCATTGAAATATTGATGAGTCTCATTGTCAAGACATAATACATACAGCATAAATAAATCTTCGTGTTTCCTTAAAGATTCATACAATGCTACACCCCTGGATAAATAGTTAATGTCAAATAAGGTAGCAAAATATTTCATGAATCAATTTTTATGAGGTGGTAGCCCTTCCAGAAAACAGGAATTTTACCATTCAGCTTATAATTTTCAGGCTCACAATAACTGTCAAACTCTTTTATAATTGTATAGCCTATAAATTTTTTAATAAAGCTTCCTGAAGAAAAAAACCAACAAGGATAACTGGCTTCATATATATCCGGCGGAACATTTTGTATAGTCAGCAAATCGTTCTGTTCGTTGGAAAAAGCTGTCCGATCTAATACTATGTTTTTTATGTTTAGCTTAGATATATATTCGATCAATGGATAAGGGTTTTCTATGTATTGTAGGACACTACTTAGAATAATAATGTCTGGTTTGTTTTCAGCCATACATTCATCTATCGTATAATAAAACTTCAATATTTCATTTTCGAAATTTTCTTTGCCGTATTCTACAAAGTTTTTCTGCTCAACAATACACCATTTTAAATTCCTTACATCCCCTAGCTGTGTTCTGTTTTGATAATATGAGCTTCCTAATCCTCCTCCGAAATCTAAAACGGTTAAGCCCTGATTGTTTTCGTGTGAAATATTTTGTAGAGCATCCAAAATTCCGGCACTATACTCAATTTTATCAAAAATTACCGAATCACGCTCATATGGAACAATTCCTTTATGAACTAATTCGATAGCAGCGCTGCATTTTTTAAGAATATTATTAGCATCATACCCGCCATATTTTTGTTGTATTTCACTCCACTTTAAATATGTAAGTGACCATGGTTTAAATTTTGGCTTAAAAAATTTTTTAAGGGCTTTAATGAAATTCTTTTTTTCCCTCTTTATAAAGTTTTTGACAATGATTCTTCCAAAATAATCCCCTATCCCGGAATATCCTAACGCCAGCGCTTCTTTAACTTGAGGAAGCTGTTCGGTTTTTATTGCATTTTCTTGTTTTATGTATAATTGTGCAAGCGGGGGTATGATGTTTAAATCTGCATGAGTTACATCTTTAGACGCTATATGATTTGAATATGAGGGATTCGGGTATAGCGTGAGCCATTGATTAAGTAGACATACTGCCTGCCAGCGAACAGACCAAGAACTTACCTCACCGATAATTTGTTTGTTCAATAATCCGATCATGTCATAAGAACCATAAACATTAAACTCGTGCTCCAGATTATTTTTTTTTATTAAATGTAATAATTGAAGTCCATGAGGATTAAAATGTTGCCACCGGTCCTTCCATGTAGCCCAGCCTAAACAATCAGAAACTGTACTAAAAAAATAATCAGGAAAATTAGGACCACAAGCAAAATTATTACAAGCGCCTATTTGTCCAACTTTACTTTCTTTTTCATAAAGCGACAAAGCATCATTCATGTATCTTAAAAAAAACTTTGAAACAATTAAATCATCCTCCAAAACAATCACTCGGCCATATTGATTAATAACTTCTGTAACGCCATTGATTATAGAATTGGCGAGTCCTAAATTTTCATCCCTTTTGACAATGACAACTTTCTTAAACCTGTTTTCATTCTCGGCAATGCGAACAACTTGATTTATTTTATCAACATCCCCGGCTGTTGCATTCTTCTTGGGTCCATCACAATAAATATAAATAACAGAGTGCTTTGATTCCTGGTTTTCTGAAAGACTATTCAATATAGTTACAGTATTTTCAGGCCTATTATAGACAAATAATACAATAGGAGCAAAATCTGCATTCATAAAGTAGTACAAAATTTATATTTGGAGGTTGCTACTACCGAATTGGTCTTATTGCCTTGATAATCGGAATGAAAGTAGGTAATGTTTTTTTTAGATAATAAATTCATAACTGATTCAAGCGTATCTCTTTCTCCTTCTCTATTGGTGTCATCAATAAGAACAATAAACTCATCATTTGACTCCATAGCAGACAACAGATTAACTATATCATACCGCGAAAAACGATCACTTCCATGAGGGCCATCAACAATATATAGTTCAAATTTTTGTTTAATGATATTTTCAACATCTCGATACCCGAAAAATTTATGGCTCGAAGTGAGTTTTTCTTGTAAAGGCAAATGAATAATATTAGATGCCTGCAATCCTGTATTTCTTCTTTTATAGTACTTGATAAACTCCTCGTCTTGCTCAACGACAGTATGCGAAGTTTGCTTCAGGTAGTTATTTAAGAATGAGGAGATAAATTTTGATGACTCCCCTAACCCCAGCTCGAGTATGCTTTTTGGTTGGAAATCCTTTAGAATTCGGCCAAGAATATAAAAGAATGAATAATTACCTGCCCACCGACCAACATTTATTGAAGTCGTATTGAGGAAGTCTAAATCTTTGATGCTATCATGAAATATATGCGCCCATTGGATTTCTTGGATTTCTTTTAATAAATCATCCTTTATTTTTTTCATAAAACAGGGTTATTATTTATGCCTACCCCCACTTCCCAATCTCTTCCACCAGCTCTCCTTTCGTTAAAGGTACTCCCTTTATTTTATTATAACCTTTGGCATCAATCAGAAACTGATCGCGGATGATCTTGATAAGCTGTCCATTATTGATCTCAGGTATGAGAATTGTTTCGTAATTTTTTAATATGTCTCCCAGATTTTTGGGGAAAGGACGCACATAACGGATATGCGCATGTGCAACCGATTTACCCTGATCCTGCAATTCCGCCACAGCACTTTTAATAGCTCCGTAAGTAGAACCCCATCCCAATACACGCACCTTTCATTTCTCAGTACCACTATCTAACTGTTGATCGGGAATGTAATTGGCAATCATATCCACCTTGGCCTGACGGGTCTTCACCATATGCTGGTGGTTATCTGGATCATAACTCACATTACCGGTTATATCCTGCTTCTCCAAGCCGCCAATCCGATGTTCCATACCCGGGGTACCTGGAATGGCCCATGCACGCACCAGCTTCTCATCTCTTTTATAAGGCATCAGCTTTTCTTCTCCCTCATCGAGCTGCTTCTTAAAGTTTACTTTTATTTCAGGTATATCATCTACTTGCGGAAAACGCCAGGGCTCGGCTCCATTCGCAATATATCCATCACTTAATAACAGCACAGGAGTCATATGCTGAATGGCAATGCGGCACGCCTCCAGCGTTACATCAAAACAATCACTGGGGGTAGATGTAGCAATTACCGGCATCGGACATTCCCCGTTTCTTCCATAATACGCCTGCAATAAATCGCTCTGCTCTGTCTTGGTAGGTAATCCTGTTGATGGTCCACCACGTTGAATATTGATAACTAACAAAGGAATCTCCAGCATCACGGCCAATCCCATCGCCTCAGTCTTTAAAGCAATACCGGGACCACTGCTGGTGGTCACTCCCAAAGCCCCTCCATAAGCCGCACCAATGGATGCGGTAATAGCAGCAATTTCATCTTCAGCCTGATAGGTCTTTACACCAAAACTTTTATGTCGACTTAATTCATGCAGAATATCGCTGGCGGGGGTGATGGGATAAGACCCCAAAAATAAAGGCAACCCGCTTTTCTGGCTGGCGGCAATCAATCCATAAGCTACCGCTTGATTTCCCATAATGGAACGATACACGCCGGGTTTCATTTTGGCGCGCTCCATCTTATAGGTGGTGGTGAAAGTTTCAGTGGTATCTCCATAATTATAACCGGCTCTTAAAGCAGCAATATTGCTGTTCAGAATCTCATCTTTCTTGCCAAACTTATCGGTCAGAAACTGCACGGTGCTGTCCATATCCCGATTGTACATCCAATATAAAAAGCCCAGGACAAACATATTTTTGGCACGGTCTTTCTCTTTGGTACCGAGATGAAAATCCTTCAACGCCTCACGGGTCATCTTGGTGACATCCATTTTGATAAGCTCGTAATTATTTAACTGATCGCTATCCAGCGGATTTTCTCCCTCAGGATAATTGGCTAAACGCAAATTCTTGGTGTCAAAACCATCCGTATTGACAATGATTTTCCCGCCTTTTTTAATGGCCGTAAGATTAACCTTTAAAGCCGCGGCATTCATCGCCACCAATACATCACATGCATCACCGGGGGTGAATACGGGATTGCTGCTGAAACGGAGTTGATACCCACTCACACCAGGCAATGTTCCCTGTGGAGCGCGAATCTCCGCGGGGAAATCAGGAAAAGTAGCGAGCTCCATTCCCAAGAGAGCGGTATTATTGGTAAACTGGCTTCCCGTCAGCTGCATCCCATCTCCGCTGTCGCCGGCAAACTTGATCACCACATCACTTAAGACTTCTTCTTTACGTACCATACACTTTATTAAGGGTGCAAAATTAACACGGAATGGCCGGAAAAAGTTTTTCTGGGGAAGATTTTAGTTCGTTTCCCAAACTTTTAGCTTTTGATTTTTGCCTTTTGCCTTTACCTTTACATTCTAAATTTCATTCCATGTCCATCTTCAAATCGGGAAACCCCACATTATCAGAAAAACAATTCCAACAAAATGTATATGTGCAGGACGGTCAGCAAATGACAGTCAAAGGCACGATGAATAAATTCGGATTCCTTATGCTTATGCTCTCCGCAGGCGCATTCTTTGCGTGGAACTGGCATGCGCAAGGTAAAAATATCGTTCCCCTGATGATGGGAGGAGCCATCGGCGGATTGGTGGTGGCTATTGTGATCATGTTTAAGAAATCCTGGAGCGGTTTCCTCGCACCGGCTTATGGTATTCTGGAAGGTCTTTTTGTAGGAGGAGTGAGCGCCTTCTTTAATCATATGTTTCAGGAAAGCTATCCGGATATCATCATACATGCAGTGGGACTCACCCTGGCTGTTGCGCTGACAATGTACCTGCTGTATGCTTTCCGCATTATTAAGGTGACCGACAGACTTCGTTCTATCATTCTGATCGCAACCGTTAGTATTGCTGTTTTTTATCTGATCACCTGGATCCTTGGCTTTTTTGATATTCAATTCGCCTTTCTCCATGAAGGAAGTACCATGGGAATTATTTTCTCTCTGGTAGTAATAGTAATTGCGGCACTGAATCTCTTGCTCGATTTCGATATGATTGAACAAGGTTCTGCTGCCGGCGCTCCCAAATATATGGAGTGGTATGCAGGATTTGGATTACTGGTTACCCTGGTATGGTTATATATTGAAATTCTTCGTCTGCTGACAAAACTCAACAGCAGAGATTAATGCATGTCTGGCTTGAATAAATATATCTTACTATTCTTTTTGATATTACTGTTTACGGCAGATGTTGTTGCCCAATGTTCCATCTGTACGAAAACGGCCTCTCAGCTGGGTGAGAAACCCGCTGCGGCACTAAATACGGCCATTCTATATCTGATGATGGCACCCCTCGCCATTATAGGATTTATAGGATGGAAGTGGTGGAAGAGTAACAGAGGTTAATAGTTGTCGGTTGGAGGTTGTCGGTGATTTTCACTTTCTATTTTATAAACTACTTTTCGGATAATCAAAAAAATCAAACACCAGATTCTTCTCACTAACTTCTTCCCATTTTTGTACATCCGCCTTCAGCACCAGCACCCCACAAGTAGGAACATTATCAATAGATAATCCTTTGATCATATTCGCAAAAACAGTAATGCCGGGATTGTGACAAACGACTGCAATCGTATCGTATTGATTAGGTGTGTTGTTGATGACAGAAAGAATGACAGAGGGTGGGGCATGATACAATTCTTCTTTGATCAGTAACCGATCATCACCCATCTTCATCTGCTCCATCATCAGCTTCGTAGTAGTCAGCGCACGATAGGCTGCGCTGCTGACAAACAAATCAATCGTAATATTTTTTTTGATTAAACGACTCGCCATCTCAGGTGCATCACGCAAACCACGCTCATTGAGCGGTCGGTCAAAATCTCTTTGTCCGATCGTTGCCCAGCTGCTTTTCGCATGTCGTATAATGAGTATGCTTTTCACATGTATATTTTATAATTTTTTATTTGACATGTGTTATGCCCTTATAATATTTTATCCTAATGATATCGAATTTTCGGTATGGGCATTTCACCTTAATACCCCCTTACATTCTTCCCCTCAATAAAATTCAGAAAAGCCTTGTTGCAAACCCTGTTACCTCCGGGGGTTGGGTAACTTCCGGTAAAGTACCAATCGCCTGTATTTGTAGGACAACTTTCATGCAAGTCCTCGATATTTTGATAAATGACTTGTACAGG
>JBKDRQ010000001.1:0-6349 GCA_046341135.1 Bacteroidota bacterium | reverse complement strand
TTCCAATACTGACTTATACTGTGCTTTCAACAAACCAATGAATTCGGTTTCGAATTCTTTGATCTTGTTTACCGGTACTTTGTCGGTGTAGCCTTTTGTAGAAGCTAAGATGATTGCCACCTGCTCTTCCACGCGTACGGGTTGATATTGTGGCTGCTTCAACACTTCTACGTTTCTGCGTCCACGCTCAATCACCAATTTAGTAGCGGCATCGAGGTCAGAACCGAACTTCGCGAAAGCTTCCAATTCGCGGAATTGTGCCTGATCCAACTTTAACGTACCCGCTACTTTCTTCATGGATTTGATCTGTGCGTTACCACCTACACGACTCACCGAAATACCTACGTTGATCGCCGGACGAATGCCCGCGTTAAACAGGTTACCTTCCAGGAAGATCTGACCGTCGGTAATAGAAATCACATTCGTAGGAATATAGGCAGATACGTCACCGGCTTGTGTTTCAATGATCGGAAGCGCTGTTAACGAACCGCCACCTTTCACCAAATGCTTAATGCTATCCGGAACGTCATTCATATTCTTGGCTACATTATCATCACCAATCACTTTCGCTGCACGCTCGAGCAAACGGCTATGGAGATAGAATACATCACCTGGATAAGCTTCACGACCAGGAGGACGACGCAACAAAAGCGACACCTCACGATAAGCAACCGCTTGTTTAGAAAGATCATCATAAATGATCAGTGCAGGTCTTCCTGTATCACGGAAGAATTCTCCGATGGCCGCACCGGCATAAGGAGCGAAGAACTGCTGAGGGGCAGGATCGCTGGCAGAAGCCGCAACGATGGTTGTATACTTCATTGCTCCATTATCCTCCAAAGTTTTCATCACGCCGGCAATGGTAGATGCTTTCTGTCCGATCGCTACATAGATACAATAAACAGGCTTGCCTGCTTCGTAAAATTCTTTTTGATTGATGATGGTGTCAATAGCAATCGCTGTCTTACCGGTCTGACGGTCACCGATGATCAACTCACGTTGTCCGCGTCCGATAGGAATCATCGCATCAATCGCTTTGATACCTGTCTGCAACGGCTCTTTTACAGGCTCACGGAAAATTACCCCCGGCGCTTTACGCTCCAAAGGCATTTCATATAAATCTCCGGTCAAAGGACCTTTACCATCAATAGCTTCTCCCAATACGTTGATAACACGGCCAATCATGCTTTCACCTACGCGGATAGAAGCGATCTTTCCGGTACGACGAACAGTAGAACCTTCTTTCACGCCTTTGCCTTCACTCATTAATACGACACCCACATTATCTTCTTCTAAGTTAAGCGCGATTGCACGTACCCCATTTTCAAACTCTACAAGCTCACCATATCGTACGTTATTCAAACCATATACGCGGGCAATACCATCACCCACCTGTAATACGGTTCCTACTTCTTCCAAATCAGCCCCAACATTGAAATTGCTTAACTGTTGGCGAAGAATCGCTGAAATTTCGTCTGGTTTAATATCTACTGCCATGATTCATGTTTTTATTTCCCCTTCCTCCGGACACAAAGGAGAATCGTTGTTTATACTTTACCGGATATTTGGTATATAAATGTTTTGCTGAAATTGTTTTTTAATATCTCTCAGGTCGCGTGCTATACTGGTATCTACCAGCTTACCGTCGAACTCCAGTTGAAATCCGCCAATCAAAGACTCATCTACACGTGTTTCAAGATCAATCTTATCGTATGAAACAGCTGACTTGAGTTGCTGTGCGATTGCTGTTTTTAAATCTTCTCCCACGGGTACCGCAGTTGTCAGTTTTACTTTCTGAATGCCATTGATCTGATTGTATTGCTCAATGAAAGCTTCTGCAATATCCGGCAGTGAAGATTCTCTTCCTTTGCTGACCATTAATTGAACAAAGGCTGCCGTGAGCGGGTTGAGTTTTCCCAATACCGCCTCTTTAAGAATAGCCAGCTTCTTATCTGCTTTGATAATCGGACTGCGCAACAAATTGAGCAGCTCCCTGCTTTCTTTGCAAATCTTCTTAAGCTCTATTATGACCGCATGAATAACATCCAACTGATTTTTCTCTTTGGCGAGATCAATCAGCGACTTTGCATAACGGCCTGCTAAACGTGGATTCTGCATGTTGATTAATTCAGTTTGATGTCTTTCGCTAAATCACGAATATAGGTTTCCTGTTCCTGCTTCGCAGATAATTCACGACGCAACACTTTTTCACTTACTTCCACCACCAGATTACCAATCTGATTTTTCACTTCCGTCAACGCAGCCATTTTTTGATGATTGATCGCCGCCTGCGCGTCGAGTAATATTTTATTGGCTTCCGCTTTAGCCTGCTCCTTCGCTTCGTTTACAATTTTATCTCTTGTCTCACGTGCCTCTTTCAGCATGAGCGTACGCTCTTCCACTGCTTTAGCCATCAACGCCTCATTTTCATTTTTCAGCTGTGCCATTTCTTTCTTCACACGGTCGGCAGACTCGAGTGCTTCAGCAATGCCATGTTCTCTTTCAGAGAGCGACTGAATGATCTGCTTCCAGGCAAATTTTTTCAGGATGAAAAACACCACTAAAAAAGCCACCAGATTCCAGAAGAAGAGACCTAACTTAGGTAATAACAATTCCATGATATATACTTTAAATACAAATTTTAAAATTTACTGCATCCTCCGCCCTGTGCATCGGATGCAGTAATGGGTTTCGTGGGCTTATTTGAATACAGCCAGCAGACCTGCTACCGCAGCAAGAAGGGCAACACCCTCAACGAACGCAGCAGTCAGGATCATGTTTGCACGAATGTCGTTGGAAGCTTCCGGCTGACGCGCAATGGCATCAACAGCGCCTTTACCAATCTGACCGATACCGATACCGGCACCGATAGCTGCTAAGCCAGCGCCAATGGCACCGCCCAGGTGGGAGAGGCTTGCATCCAGTAAAATCGTCAACAGACTCATGATACTTGGTTTTAAAAATGAACAATAAAAAATCTTAATGGTGTGCATCTTCATGATGCGTTTCTTCAAAAGCCTGACCGATGAATACAGCGGTAAGGTTGGTGAAGATGAACGCCTGAATAAATGCAACCAATATTTCAATCATATAGATGAATACAACCAAAGCAATGAATAACGGAGAGGCTCCGTAACCCAGGGCTTTGCTCATTTCACCGAAAATGAAAATCAAACAAATAAAGCTCAGCATGATTACGTGGCCCGCCGTCATATTGGCAAAGAGACGAATAATCAATGCAAAAGGCTTTGTGAATACCCCCAGCAATTCCACCGGCACCAGAATGGGCTTCACCGCGTGGGGAACCGGAGGCCAGAAAATATGCTTCCAAAAATGACCGTTGGTGCTGAATAAAATCACAAAGAAGGAAATGATGCCGAGCATTGCCGTGAAAGCAATGTTTCCGGTTACGTTAGCAGAGCCGGGCATCAAACCAAATAAATTATTAATCAGAATAAAGAAGAAAACAGTCAGCAGGTAAGGTAAATACTTCTGATGTTTTTTACCCAGGTTGGGTTTAGCTACCTCATCTCTAACAAACGTAACAACAGGCTCAATGGCATTTTGCAGACCTTTCGGTGCTTTTTTAGTGCCTTCACCTCTGCGGTATTTGCCGGCAATGCCCGTCATGATCCACACGAGCAGAATCAGGGCAATAAACAGCTGAACCACATTGCGGGTTAAGGATATATCATAAACGGTAATCGCCTCATCCAATGTAGTACCGTCTTCTTTCACCGCATGAATTTTACCATGTTCCAATCTGTATCCTTTATAGGCATCATGGCCGTGATGGAATTTGGAAGACATGAAAAAATCCCAGCCACGCTGAGGAGAATAGAGGATCACAGGAAGGGGGATCGTCGCATGAAATTCACCCAGGGTGAAGAAATGAAATTCATGCCCATCGGAAATATGTTCGATGATGACATCGGCCGGATTGAGTTTGCCGCCAGGAGCGGGGTCGCCGCTTGCTTGGGCAGAAAAGGCAGACAGCAGGAAAAATCCGCTGAAAATCAATGCCAATAAGGATTTTATGCTTCTAAACGCCATGCTGTTCCTCAAATTTGGCGCAAAGATAAGGGTGAGGGGCATAAAACGATGCTTAAAACTCACAATTCTTTGGCGTTCTTGGGAACGCAATCACATCGCGGATATTTCCCATGCCGGTAACGAACTGCACGATCCGCTCGAAGCCCAGGCCAAACCCGGCATGGGGCACGGTTCCAAATCGGCGAGTATCCAGATACCACCATAACTCTTCCGCAGGAATATGCATCTCCTGCATTCTTGCCATCAACTTATCCAGTCTTTCCTCTCTCTGCGAGCCACCCACAATCTCCCCAATACCCGGAGCCAGAATATCCATCGCGGCTACGGTTTTACCATCGTCGTTCTGACGCATGTAAAATGCCTTGATTTCTTTTGGATAATTCGTCACAATCACCGGTTTCTTGAAATGCTTTTCTACCAAATATCTTTCATGCTCGCTCTGCATATCAATGCCCCACTTCACTTCATACTGGAATTTTTTCTTCTTATAAGCCGGACTTTGCAGTAATATATCTATCGCCTCAGTATATGTAATCCGCTCAAATTTATTTTCTACCACAAAGGCAAGTTTTTCCAACAAACCCATATCGCTTCGCTTATCCTGCGGCAATTGCTTCTCTTCATCTGCCAGTCGCTGTGCGAGAAATTCCAGATCGCTCATATTGTGCTGCATGGCATAGCGAATGATATACTGAATAAATTCCTCCGCCAGATTCATATTATCCTCCAGATCACAGAAAGCCATTTCCGGTTCTATCATCCAGAATTCTGCCAGATGTCTTGCTGTATTGCTGTTCTCTGCTCTGAAAGTAGGTCCGAATGTATAGATCTCGCCAAATGCCGTAGCTCCTAGTTCACCCTCTAATTGTCCGCTCACTGTGAGATTGGAAGCTCTTCCAAAAAAATCTTCTTTATAGTTAATACTTCCATCTTCATTTTTAGGTGGATTATCGGGCGAAAGCGTAGTTACCCTGAAAATTTCTCCCGCGCCTTCTGCATCGCTGGCTGTAATGATGGGGGTATGCAGATACACAAATCCTTTTTCATTATAAAACTGATGGATGGCAAATGCCAGCGCATGCCGTACCCTGAAGACCGATCCGAAAGTGTTGGTGCGAAACCGCAGATGGGCAATCTCTCTTAAAAACTCCAGGCTGTGTTTTTTAGGCTGAAGGGGATACGCCTCCGCATCGCTATCGCCCAATATTTCTACTTCTGCCGCTTTCAGCTCAACGGTTTGCCCTTTACCCAGGGAAGGAACCACTGTTCCGCGCACTTTCAGGGAAGCAGAAGTAGTAATCCTTTTTAGCAGGCTTTCATCAAATGCTCCCAGCTCCAGTACCACCTGCAAGTTGCTGCCGGTACTTCCGTCGTTCAGGGCAATAAACTGATTATTGCGGAAAGTCCGCACCCACCCCATTACCGTCACCTCCGTATTCACGGGTGCCTGCACCAGCAATTCTTTTATTTTGACTCTTTTATTAAACATACATTATTATTATGAGCGTCAAAGATATATTAAGAATTTGTCATTGTTGTCATTGTTATAATTGTTCTCTTTGTTTTTTGAAATTAACCAGGACAACGAGACAACCCCGACAACAGGTTCGCACCGTTCCAAAATAATTTAAGACCGGTGCGAACCGGAGAACTTCCATATTTTTTTTGCATTTACAATCAGATAGTGTAATATTGCTGCGGAAACTATCTGATTTAAAAGAATCCATTCTTCATCAGTTTTATCAAAATATAAGTTTCCACCTCCCAAATTTTTATCAATATAAATCGGTACAAAATCTCTGGCACTTTGATTTGCCTTAACGAAACAACATAATCATGTACGACATCTTACAGTTGAACGATATGCTCGTTCCGGAGTTGCTCGATATAGCGGAGCAGCTCAAAATAGCCGGTGCTAAAAAAATGGACAAACAGGAAATCATTTATAAAATTTTAGACAAACAAGCAGTTATGGCAAGCGAAAACAAAGGTGGTGAAGAGAAGCCCCGCAGAAAAAGAATCATTAAAACCAGCACGGGTGTAAGCAGCGAGGAAGCTATTGTAGAAAGTGGCGATAAACCGGCTACTCCTGCTCCTGCGAAAGGCAGAAAAAGAAAAGAAGAGAATGAGGCGGAAAAACCAAAACAAGAAAATACGACAGAAATGCCCAATTTGGATTTGCTTTCAGCGATCACCATTCCGGGTATTGATGATTATGTAGCCGACCCCATTATTGAGGATGGCGACAATAAAGGGGAGTCGAACTTTTCATCTCCCGCAAGTAGTACATCAACTC